>JAJDUA010000053.1 GCA_022826905.1 Candidatus Dadabacteria bacterium | reverse complement strand
TTCACGTGCAACAAGTCTGTACACGTACTGCAAAAAATATCAGAATTTAAATGAAAACAGGTGGTTACGACTTGTCGCCATTGACAGGAACTTGTAAGCTATGGCAAAATCAAGCGTGAAGACGGTAAACTCCCGCTAGAGTATGCCGGCATCCGGTTTGGGAACGATGGTCAGCATAATTCCCTCTGAGAAAACCAACAACTTAAATGTTTTGGAGAAAAACACCTGAAACGACCAGTGAAAAATTCAAGTAACTGTCGGATTAACTGAGCGCTTGATCACTCGAAGGTCAGATCATCATGGCTTAATTGACTCCTTAAAGCTTGACATAATCAGTGTCTTAATTACATTTTCGCTCTACAACTTCTGTCGCGGGGTGGAGCAGCTTGGTAGCTCGTCGGGCTCATAACCCGAAGGTCGCGGGTTCAAATCCCGCCCCCGCTACCAACCTGTTGCTATAACCTTTTTGAGAACTGAGATCGCCTCGCAGAATCTCTCTAATCAATAAATTGACTATTCCGCATGGATGATTTCTGTTTCATTTTTAAGCTTGCGCGGGTTATAATTGGCCTTTAAAGGTTCTTTTTAGAACCTTAACTTCCGTAAAAAAGGGTGGGTATCTCTTTGCTTGTTATGGTATCCCTCGCCTTGGTATTAGGAGTAATCGGCCAGATGCTCTCTATCAGGACGGGGTTTCCAAGTATTGTGTTTTTCCTCATTTTCGGGGTTCTTGTAGGACCTGAATTCTTGTCTCTGGTCCATCCCTCTGAGTTTGGAGAAGGACTTGAAATAATAATAAAACTCTGTGTAGCCATCGTTCTTTTCGAAGCGGGACTTAACCTGAACAAAGAAGAAGCGCTTAGCCACGGAAACATAATACTGCTGCTGATAACCGTGGGCGGGCTGATTACGATGATAGGCGGAGCAGCTTTCGCGCACTATGTAGCCGACCTTTCCTGGGAAATGGCCTTTGTTTACGGTTCTCTGGTCATAGTAACCGGTCCGACCGTCGTTCAGCCTCTGCTGAGAAGATTCAAAGTCAAGCCCAACTTAAAGCACATACTTGAATACGAAGGAGTGCTGATTGACCCTATTGGGGCATTGATAGCTATTTTCGTAGTTGAGGTGGTTCTCTTCGAAAGTAGCCACGCTGCGACTGGCTTGGTTCTCGGATTTGGAGGTCATATAACGGAGATAGGTCGGGTAGTGCTTCTTGTCGCTTACAAATTTGTAGTAGGAGGAGTTTTAGGTTTCCTCGGAGGTTACATAGCGGCTTTCTCAGTCAAGAGATTCTATATCTACATGGAGGATTTTGTAGATCTTTTTATGCTTGCCTCTGCACTTGCCGTCTACGGATTTGCGGAGATGTTGGCTCCGGAGGCTGGACTTGTAGCAGCCATCGTCTCTGGAGCTATAATCGGAAACCTGAATATTCCAGAAGAAGAGGAAATGAAGAAATTCAAGGGCAAGCTTACAATCCTTGTCATTTCGCTGCTCTTCATTTTTCTTGCGGCAAGCTTGGAACTTGATTACATAAAGGATCTTGGAATCTATGGTCTTTTAGTCGTGTTCTGCCTGCTTTTTATTGTACGTCCGGTGGAGATATTTCTTCTATGCCTGCGTTCCAGTCTTTCGGTCAGGGAAAAATTGTTTCTCTCGTTCGTTTCTCCAAGAGGAATAATTGCCGCGTCAATAGCTTCTATCATCGCTCTGGAACTGCAACAACACGACGTTCAAGGGGGCAATACCGTCCAAGGACTGGTTTTTCTCACAATAGCAATCTCAGTTCTGCTCCAAGGGGGTGCGGGAGGATTTGTATCGAGAGTGCTTGGGGTTAACGACAAGAGAAACAAAGTGGTGATTGTAGGGGCTAATAATCTCTCAAGACTTCTCGCGAGACTCCTTGAGAGAACCGGCAAGGACGTTCGCCTAATAGACACAAACAGAAGGCTTGTTGAGATTTCTAAGTCAGAGGGACTAAGGGCGATTGAAGGAAACAGTTTGACTGTGGACGGACTTGAGAAAACGGAGATTTCTTCCCCGGATACTCTCATATCTCTTACAACGAGCGATCATGTGAACGTCCTTGCATGCCGTCTGGTTAGAATAGACTTCAAGGTCAACAGCGTGTGCGCACTTATAAACAGGATGGCAAGTCCTTCTGATATTGAGGACATGCAGAGATTCAGGGTTCCCCTTGCTTTTGGAAAAAAAATTGACGTAATGGACTTATATTCCAGAATTACCGAGCAGAAATATGTCGTTTTCAGGTCCCGGCTCACCAAAGAAACAATCAATAAAATGGATTTCGATAAATCGCTTACCGAACGCCTGATTCCACTTATCGTGGAGAGGGAAAGAACTGACGAAGTTTTTGTTTGTCATGAAGGCTTTAACCTCGAAGCGGGCGATATCATATCCATTCTGGATATGGATCCGCTTTTCTCGAGCCCCGAGGTTGTCAGGAAAATGGAAAAAGAACTAATTGAAGTGTAGAGGTGAAGAAAAGATGAGTTCCGAGATGAAATCCTTTGAAAACCTTCTCGATGAAATAAAGAAAATCGTCGAGACGCTTGAGGCGGGGAAACTGCCTCTTGATGAATCCATTGAAAAATTCGAACGCGGTGCAAGCCTTATAAAGGAATGTTATTTAAATCTTGAGAGCGTAAAAAAGAAAATAAGCCTTATAGTGGAAAAAAACGACGGCACTTTTGATCTTGAAGATTTTAGCGATGAAGAACAGTAAATGAGTTTTGACACAAGAGATTATCTCTACAGAAGAAAAGAGATCATTGACCGTAGTCTGCGCGAATACCTGCCTCTGGATAAGGCTGAAACAAAACTCCATCAATCAATTGCCTACAGCATCAATCCGGGCGGAAAAAGACTAAGACCGATCCTGTGTCTCGCCGCCGCGGAGCTTATATGCGGAAGCCATAAAAACGTTCTGCCAGCGGCGTGCGCGATTGAGATGATCCATACCTATTCCATCATTCATGATGATCTTCCCTCAATGGATGATGACGATACCAGAAGAGGAAACCCGTCAAACCACAAAGTTTTCGGAGAAGCCGTGGCCACGCTGGCGGGAGACGCTCTTTTAACCGACGCCTTCAGCCTGATAACGGAAAGGTTCCTCGAGCAGGGTATGTCGTCGGAACTTGTACTGCGGGTTATTTCCATTATTTCCGAGGCCGCGGGATCGAAGGGAATGGTTCTCGGGCAGGCATTTGACCTTGAAATGGATGGAGACGAACATCCATCCGTTAGCGAAACCTTGAATACCTACATGATGAAAACGGCAAAAATGATCACGGCATCCGTTCTTAGTGGAGCAATCCTCGCCGGAGCGGAGGAGAAAGAACTTCAGAAGCTTGAATCCTATTCGGAGAAAATAGGCGTCGCCTTTCAGATAAAAGACGATATCCTGGATGTTACGGGAAACCACGACACGACACGGGGTCCAGAAGTCAAAACCGAACCCAAGAAACACACCTACGTATCGATTATGGGGGTCCAGGAATCAAACGCGAAGGTCTCCGAGTTCACAAACCAAGCCATAGGAGAGCTTGAGAGTTTTCAGAGAACTCCAAATCCTCTAAGAGAAATAGCTATCTGGTTAAGTGAAAGAGAAGAATAAAACGAGGCTTGACAGCATCCTTGTCGAAAAAAATCTGGCCCAAAGCGGAAACCAGGCCCGGGCGCTTATAATGTCGGGTCGGGTTACGGTGGACGGGAAAAAAGTAGAAAAACCCGGAACGGCGGTAAAAAAAGATTCCGAAGTCATTGTGGAGCATGACCCTAGAAAATTCGTAAGCAGGGGAGGGCTTAAGCTTGAGAAGGCGATAACGGAGTTCGATATAGACGTCGGAGGAAAAGTCGCCCTTGACATAGGGGCTTCTACCGGCGGCTTTACAGACTGTCTTCTGCACTTCGGAGCATCCAGAGTCTATGCGTTTGACGTGGGCCACGGGCAGATCGACTGGAAGCTTAGAAATGACAGGCGAGTTATCGTGAGGGAGAAAATAAACTGCAGATACCTCAAGCCTGAAGACGTGGGAGAAAAAGTGGATATAGTCACTATCGACGTATCCTTTATCTCTCTTGCGATGATAATAGAACCCGCCGTCCGTGTAACTGCCGAAAACGCCACGCTTATCGCCCTTGTAAAACCCCAGTTCGAGGTAGGGAGAAAAGATGTCGGAGCCGGTGGGATTGTAAGAGACAGTAGCAGGCAGAAAGAAGCCGTCGACAAGATAACATCTCATCTGGACAGGCTAGGATTCAATGTCAGGGGAGTGACTGAATCTCCGATCAAGGGGGCGGAGGGCAACAGGGAGTTTCTTGTCTGTGCTCACATGGGTACGCCTACTTTTTCCCCCAGTCTTCAAGGAATCTCTTAAGTCCTATATCTGTTAGCGGATGCTTGAAAAGCTGTGTGAACACCTTGTAGGGAAAGGTGGCTACATCGGCTCCCATTCTCGCCGCTTCAACTATGTGCATCGGATGTCTTACGCTTGCGACCAGTATTTCGGTTTCATACGCGTAGTGCCCGTAGATTTCGCAGATATCAAGCACAAGGTCCATTCCGCCTGACGATACGTCATCAAGTCTGCCCACAAAAGGGCTCACGTAAGCGGCTCCGGCTTTCGCAGCCAGAAGTGCCTGTGAAGGTGAAAAAACAAGTGTGACGTTAACGTTTACGCCTTCATCGGAGAGGGTCTTGGTTGCCTTTACCCCGTCTTCCGTCATAGGGAGCTTGACGACTACGTTTTCATCTATGGCGGCAAGCTTTTTCCCCTCGGAGACCATAAGTGAGTACTCGGTGCTCAGCACCTCCGCGCTTACAGGCCCCTTTACTACGTCGCATATCTCTTTTACCAGATACTCAAAATCTTCCTGGCTTCCTTCCTTTGACACAAGCGAGGGGTTGGTCGTCACTCCGTCCACTATACCGAAAGCCGCAGCGGCCCTTATCTCTTCCATATTCGCCGAATCTATAAAGAACTTCATTCTTCTCTCCTTCACAGAAGCCGTGCTTCTTTTCAGTCTGTATTATGGAACACAATACCGCCTCGGGGAAAAAATAACAGGGATAGACATTTTTAAATTACAACCTATAATTATCTGGAATTTTTACAAGGAGGAAAAACTTGATGAAATACTTTACAGTTTTAGCCCTGATCGCAGCTGCGATGCTGTTTGTTCAGGTTCCCGCCTTCGCGTCCGGTTCCGCTTCCGCGGGCGACGGAGCAAGCCCCAGAAGCGATTACACCAAGGGAAAGGCCATAACGTTCAGCAAGCTTGTCTGTGACACTTGTGCCATGCAAAAGGCTGATCTGAACAGTGAGAGCGCCATGACCCTGAGAGATAGCTTGGGCGAAATGGAGGGTCTGAGCGCTGAAGAGAAAGAACTTGTAAGCGAGTACCTGACCCGCCGTTACAAACTCTGATTCCATATAACACAGAACAATAAGGAGAGATATTAAGTATGAGAAAATTAAGTTTAATCGTAATTTCCGCTGTTATGGCGGTTTTCAGTTACATGCCGCTTGCAAACGCGGGCAATTCCGCCTGGCTTCCGGCACCGGGAGGAGGTTCCGTCTCCCTCTCTCTCATTTACCAGAACGCAGAGGAGTTTTACGCTGGAGATACCAAAACAAAAGGTCCCCTAGCGGAAGATGATCTTACTCAGAAAACCGCATTGGTCGGAATAAAATACGGACTTATGGATTCCGTGGCTCTTGATCTGACCGTGGGAGGTTCCGAGGCCTCAAAACCCGGAGCGGGCCCGAAAGCATCTGAAGATGAAAGCGGCGTGACCGATATAAACGTCGGTGTAACTGTTCGCCTCGTTGACGAGGCCGTAACTCAGGCTCCAACCATCGCCTTTCGTCTGGGCGCGATAAAGTCCGGAAGCTATGACACCGGTCACATAAACTCGATCGGAGACGGGGGAGACGGCATGGAAGCATCGGCGATCATAGGCAAGTTTCTCTCGGATAACTTCGCCGTATCAGGCGAACTCGGCTACCGGATGCGCGATGAAGGCATTCCGAACGCGGCTTTTGTCAACATTACTGGGAGCCTGATTTTCGCGGACATGTTTGGATTGAGCGTTAACTACTCCATGGAGAACTCAACGGACGGAATTGACATAGGAGGCCCTCCTGAGCAAAACCCTGCATTTCATACCGATGACCCAAGCATAAAGAACTTCCCAGAAGCGGAAGAAGATACTCACACCCTCGGATCGACTCTCACCTTCCTCGTAGGCGGTGGAGCGAGCATAAGCGGTTCGTACGCAAGGGTGATTGACGGACGTAACACGGGAGAGTACAACATCTTCGCCGTTTCACTGGGTTATTCTTTCTGACACATTAAGAATTTGACAGGGAAAAGCAACTGTTTCTTCTTTGGTTCCACCTCGGCATTCCGGATGAGATTTTAATCAGATTCCGCCCGGAATGACCGGGGTTTTTTGCGTCCCGGAACAGGCCGTCTCCGATAGGAGATGTAGGAGTCAGGGGCAGTTAAGACTCCAGTCGTACTCATAGTCTATCGTTCCCTTAAAGTCCGCAAGACGCTTTGCCAGTTTCTTATCCGCGTAGCTTTGAAGATGCCTTATAATATCCTGCTCGCTTTTGCCGAAATCTTCTTTGTACCAGTCGTAAATACTGGAGATGACAAGCAGGTCGTCTTCAAGAAAATTCACCCCGCGGGGATGATTGACGTACTCCCTTGCCGCCGCGGCGAGCAGTTTGTCCGTATTCTCCGCGGTAAAAGCAGTCTTAAGAAGACTCGGACATCCGTAGCTCGCGCAGCTAAGGCCGTAGTGAATAAGATTGTCTTTCCAGACGGGCCGGAGGATGTCGTTTTCGATATTGTCAAGAGTCAAACCCCGTCCGGCCACTTTCACATGTTTTTCCTTCCACGGACCCGAGCACTTTGAACCCGAAGCCCGGTCCTCGCATATGTTGAGTATGGAATCAACGGGGTGGGCGTCCACTACAAGTTTTACAGTAAGGGAGTTGTAGAAATTTATCCAGTAAGCCTTCTGTTCGGCTTTTGAATACTCTCTCGGATCAATGTGCTGCAGGTAGTCAAGGTATTTTGCAAGCTTCGCTCCGTCCGCGGCATTTTTCTTGAGTGCCCCATAGTCAAATCTGTTGACACCTGAACCGTGAACCTGCAGGTACTCATCAAGTGTCCGCTGCCAGAGCCCATGATCAATTCGCTTCGCGCTTGTCTCTTCTGTCTTGTTCCAGAACGGATCCGGCATGGATTTTGCCGATACGGAAAACGTACTCACGAGAAAAACGACTGAGACGGCAAATGTAAAAAACAGAAAGCTGTAAACCTTTGGACATCCTGCGACAGTTCGTCTTATCATACGTGACTTTGCCCTCATCTTCTGGGTTTAGACTAGTACTCAAACATATGGAATTACATCCATATATAAAAATGCGGAAACCGGTTTACCGAGCAGTTTAACCCTCTAGCTTCCCATAAAGCTATCAGGAAATGGACAAACAGCGCGATCCAGACGGTTAACGATCGTCTGGTACTAACAGGCAGGTGTCTGAATCAAGCTCGCTTCCTATAAGCTTTCCATTCTCGTAATAGTCATGTCCTAGCGGGAGTTTACCGTCTTCACGCTTGATTTTGCCATAGCTTACAAGTTCCTGTCAATGGCGACAAGTCGTAACCACCTGTTTTCATTTAAATTCTGATATTTTTTGCAGTACGTGTACAGACTTGTTGCACGTGA
>JAJDUA010000039.1 GCA_022826905.1 Candidatus Dadabacteria bacterium | reverse complement strand
CTCTGGTGCTTGGGCTATCCGTAATTGCGGCAAATTTGTTCCAGAAACAGACGTAAACCGGTTTCTTCTTGCACTTTGCCTTATGGAGGTGGTAAGATTCTTCAGGGAGACCCTTGATTCAATAATTTTGCAAGAGGTTCTTATAATTGTGATTAAGATGAAGATGCTTTTTCTGGCTGTTGCGCTTTCTTTCTGTCTCTGCCCGGCGGGAGCCCTCGCCGCCGACGCGCGCGCCGACTCCCCCGAAGGCGCGGGAGTGAAAATCTTCATACATCCGGACACCGGAGAGATACTTACCCGCGAGCAGTGGCTTGACCTCGGCATTGAGGATGAGAGGCCCGGGGAGCGATCCCTCCCGCAAGGCCGCGCCCCGGAAAAACAGAGACCCCAAGCCCCGCTTGAGGGCAGGCTGGTGGAGCTTGGAAACGGAGATTACTTGATAGTTGTCGACATGCCCGAGTCTCACGGAGTCCACACGCAAGTGCGGTTCGATGAGGACGGCAAGCCCCGTTTAGAATGCGATCACTAGGCCCGGCGGCCCACCCCCTCATAATTCTCCTTATGCTCACCGCGCTGTTTGCGGCGACGCCCCCGGGCGCTTCGGTAACGATTGATGTAACGTACACAGACGCCTTAAACGAAGGGTTTAATGATCCGACCCCTCTTTCGCAGGAACAAAGGAATCTTCTTTCCTCACGTGGAAACAACGCCCAGACTCTGGGAGAGGCCAGGAAAAACGCTTTTCGACACGCGATTTCCATCCTTGAGGGAAGGCTCGGCAATCAAAGCACCATAAGGATAAGAGCCGAATTCGTGTTTTTTGACGGTCAGGAGGATCTACTCAGGCCGGGGCACTGCAACAATCCGCTTCCGTCACTCACCACTGTCGGTTTCGCCGGGCCTACCGGTTACGCCTATAATCTTAGGATACAGTTTGACTGCTCTTCGCTCACACCGATGCAGACAGGCGATCCGCCGCTTCAAACGGCTTACCCTTACGCCCTTTTCGAAGCTATACCAGGAAATACGGATATTAACGGACAGGATGACGACATACGTATTCAACTCAGCAAATGCGTTCCCTATTACTACGGGATCACCGGAACTGATCCCTCAGACAGAGTTGACTTCATCCAGCTCGTAATCCATGAGATCATGCACGGGATCGGGTTCCTCACTACAATAGAAGGTGACGGCGCATTTCCTCCAAAAACTCTGATGGTAAGCGGAACGGTGTGCGGCGGCATGCCTTTCTCAGGCAATGTCAATATAGTTTCGCGGTCAGTTTACGACGAGCAGCTTTACTCGGAGGCAGAAGACGCATCTTTTCCGGACATCACCCGGGCGCAGCGGGAGGCGGCGATGACATCTGAAACAGGACTTCTCTGGGAGGGCACATACGGGCGCAGCGGGAGCTGCAGCTACGGGGTGAAGATGGCGGAGCTTACGCACCCTTCCGCAAAATCAGATGACGGAAAACCGCTTCTCCACGCTCCCTCGTCTTTTGACAGCACCTCATCCGTCTCCCACGTCTTTTCTTCCGCCGGAGATACCATGGAAGCCTTCGCCCCGTCCCCGAGAAACATGGATCTCTCGCTCGGCATACTGAGCGATATAGGCTGGAGCGTAAGCGGACTTGCCCCGGACTGCATGCCAACGGGTATCTCAGTAAGACCATTGTCACAGCAGCTTGTGACGACCGAGAGCGGCGGAACCGCAAAATTCGAGATAAAACTTGAGTCAAAACCCTCTGGAAACGTCACAATACCCCTGACAAGCGATACCCCTTCGGAGGGTGAGGTCTCGAGCGTAGTTACATTCACCCCTTCGAGCTGGAACACTCCGCGGGAAGTGACGGTGAGGGGAGTTGATGACGGAAGCTGCGACGGGGTAACAAACTACGAAATACGTATAGGCCCGGCGCAGAGCAGCGACAGGTTCTACAGCGGATTTGAACCCGTTCCCAAAACGCTCTCCCTTGAGAACCATCCTGCTGCCCCGAGGCTTTCAATTGAAGACTCAGACGCCGGAGAAGGAGACGGCAGTATTGAATTCACCGTAAACCTTGTCTCTCCCAGGGCTGATCAGTCAGTAACCGTTGAATACTCAATAACGGACAGAACGGCAGAAGAAGGTTCCGATTACACAGGCGGGCGGCCTTCGCCGATCACCTTTGCCCCATGCGAAACGCAGAAGACTGTCAGTGTGTCCCTGACGGATGATTCAACCCGGGAAGGAACTGAAACATTCATCGTTGAGCTTCTGAATCCGCAAAACGCTCAGATCAGGCGAAGTCGCGCAACTGGAACCATAAGGGATGATGAACAGCCGCCGCCGACAAGACCTCCGGCACCTGCCCCGAATCCGACACCAACACCCGCCCCGAATCCGACACCGACACCAGACCCCGAGCCGTCGTCACCGCCCGTGGAGGAGCCTCAGGAAGAGGAAAAACCGCCCTCGATGGAGCCTCCGGAAGAAAAACGCCCGTCGCCGGGAAGCGGCGACTCCTCTGGTGGAGGAGGGTGCTCAATCGCCGCGGGCAAAAGAGCGGGTCACGCGAAGACTGAGCTTGCGCGCCTGCTTCTGGGCACAGCCGCCCTGCTGCCCCTTCTCTCCCGTAAGTATCGCAGCGACGGCAAATAAAAAGAACTTCCCGCAAATCACAGACTCAAGCCAGAGTGAATCCTCGTCGCCCAGGCGGATTCTGCTTGCCTTATTCTCCTTTTTGTAATACATTGTTATTTAAATGCACGGAAAAAGGATACTCTTCGCATTTCTGCTCGCCGCCCTGTTCACCGGTCCCGCAAGGGAGGCCGTGGCGTCGCCCAAGTGCGGCGGCAGGTTTTTTAACCCGCTCACGGACGTTGACTGGAGGGCGATGTTCCCGATAAAGATAGGGGGAGTGGCGGTAACGCCCGGAAAGGGAACCCAAACCGTAAGCCATTTCCCGCTCTGTTTCTGCGGGTCGCCGGTCCCCAGGGTCGGCATAAAGGTTTCCTTCTGGGAGCCGGTGAAACTGATCGAGGTCGTAAGGCACCCCGGGTGCTTCCCTTCGCTCGGGGGCAGGAAGCTTCCCCTTCCATCCTTCGCCATGGCGGGGGCATACGGGGAGGGAGGAGGGCAGCGTGGGGACAGGACTTCGTTTCTCCACGTCCACCACTTCCTCTACCCGGTGTTCTCCGTGCTGAGCCTTTTTTCAAGTTTCGGGTGCATGACCCGGGGAGGATTCGACCTCGCCTACATGACTGCGTTTGATCCCCTCTGGAGCAACGACGAACTCTCTTTTCTGCTCCACCCCGAAATAGCGCTCGTGGCGAACCCCGTGGCGCAGGCCTCGTGCGCCGCGGACGCCGTGGCCGCCGCGGGGGGCTTTGCGCTTAACGAGCTTTTCTGGTGCGCCGGGTCGTGGGGGAGCGTCTACCCCCACACGGGAAACAACGGGGCGACGGGAGACCTCCCGGCCGTCTACGCGCTTTCGGCCGTGAAACTGCTCGCGAAGCTGCATAACGAGCTTCTGGCTTTTAAGACCACGGGAGAGGGTTCCCTGTGCGCGCCCCGGCCCCACAGGGTCATAGTGAAAGACCAGTACAAGCTTCAGCTCGTCTTTCCGAAGAACACGCAAGCGTTCCCGATAGGAAGGACTACTGCGCGCTGGGCCCCCGGCAAGTGGTATCCCGCGCAGGGAGAGGACTGGGTATGGGTGCTATGGAGAAAAAAAGACTGCTGCCTGCTCTGATCGCGGCTGTGCTCGTTGCCGCGGGGGCAGCCGCTTCACCTGAAGAGAATCCCGTTTCGCTCGGGGAAGTAAGGATCGAACCCGGCGAAGCGGATATCTCCCGCGCGAGGGAACTGCTCGGAGAGATGCTCTCGCCCGACATCGAGGGGGCGGAGAAAACACTTTCTGAAGCAAACTCCCCCGGAGCGGAAGAAACCGAGGAAGTAATGGAACTGCTGTCGGTAAAACCCCCGCCTTCTCGGGCTTTCCCCGGAAAAAACGCAAGCACGGAGGACGGGACGCCCGAGCTTTTTTACTTTTTCTCGTTCTCTATGCCGCGCTCCTCTCTTCGGGAGGCGGCACGGGAGAGCGCGGCCGGGGGCGCGGTGATGGTTCTTCGGGGACTTTCGGGAGAGGACCTCGGGGAGACCGCCTCGCGGATATCAGGCTTGATCGGGAGAACCGGGGCCGAGGTCTGGATAGACCCAGTTCTTTTCGAATGCTTCTCGGTCGGGGCGGTGCCGCAACTTGTGCTTGCCTACGGCTACCTGCCGGGCGCGGACTGCGAGGAGCTTACCCACGTAAAGGTTTCGGGGGACGTATCGCTTCCCTACGCTCTCGGGCTCATGGAAAAGGAGGACGCAAATGCCGGGGTGTTTAGAAGGCGCCTTGAAAAAAGCGGCTTTAGTGACAATTAGCCTCCTGCTTGTACCGGTGCCCGGCGCCGGGGAGGATTTCGAGGCGGGCCTCCGGGAAGGACGTCTCCACGGGACTGAAATGCTGTCTCGCCACTCGCAAGCCCTGAAGCCGTCAGCAGTTGAAACAGAAACGCTTCCGGGCTACGGTACGGAGACCCTCGAGGAACTCAGAAGCGAGGGGGCGCGGTGGACCGGGGATCCCGGGGGGATGAAAACGGAGGCGGAGGGCGCCGTACAGGGCGGGAACCCGGCCACCTCGGATGCTCCCGGATTCCTCAGGCAAAGCTCCGCGCAGCGCCCCGCGTTCACCGTAGACCCTGAAACGGACCCCATGATCGCAAGCTCCAAGGATGCGATCGAGGCCCCCTTGTCCTCATGCGAGAAACAGGAGGTGTGCACCGAGTACGCGGAGAACTCCTGGAACGAACCAAAGGAGTGCTACGAACAGGCGACGCTCAGCAGACATTACTGCAACGTGAAAAAGACCGTTACCGTTACCCCCCTTGGTACCGAGTCCCGGCGGAGAGCCTCGGACACGGACACCGAAACCACATACGAAATCCACATCGAAACCGAAGACGGCTGCGGGGGGTACAAAGCGGCGGGAAACTGCGAAACCTTCAGCAACCGCTGCCTTCAGAGCACCGAGACTCCGGACGGAGAAACCGCCTGCACAGACAGGGAATACAACTACCTCTGCGCGAGCCCCCTGGTGGAAGACCCCGACTGCCCTCAGCTGCGCGCCGAGGGCTGCCATCAGACCGGGGCGCGCTGCGTCATGCGGTTCCGCGAGCATCCCGAGTTCCCTGACCCGCCGGGGACGAACCTCGGGGTATGCCTTATCCAGGAAAACGCCTACGACTGCCAGAAAAGCGTAAGCCTCTGCCGGGAAAAAAGCGTCACGTATGAGTGCGACGGGGAAATCCGCTGCACCTCGGGGGATGACTGCTTCGATACGCAGACGGAGCAGAACACGGATTTTCCCGAAGTGGCCTCGCGCATGGCCATGCTCGCCGACATGGAGCGCTGCCTCGCGACGACCGCAGACGGCGAGAGTTCCGCCGAGGGATACGGACCCATCGAGGTGGACGAGACTACGGGGACGACCGCGGGACCGATCGACTGCGCGGATGTCTCGGGCGGGGGAGTGACGATATTCAAGGGAAAGCGCTACCGCTGCGATCTCAATCTCACGGGATTCATACAGAACTGCTGCAGGAAAAAAGGGCTTTTCTCGGGCGCGTGCCCCCAGAGCACCAAGGAGCTTCGCGCGAGAAGGGACGACGCGGGGGCCTGCCATTACGTCGGGATACACAAGAAGAAGGTGCTGGGA
Source organism: Candidatus Dadabacteria bacterium (assembly GCA_022826905.1). Lineage (GTDB taxonomy): Bacteria > Desulfobacterota_D > UBA1144 > Nemesobacterales > Nemesobacteraceae > Nemesobacter. The sequence continues at coordinate 26,907 of JAJDUA010000039.1, read as the reverse complement.
GTGACGCTCAAAAAAAGAAAGGTTTACTGCTGCTTTAATTCCAGGATGGCAAGGGTGGTCCACGAGCAGACAAGGGGGCAGCTCATAGAAAAAGGCCTGTGGCCCACGGCCCGAAACGGCGGCTGGGGCAGGCCGAAGAATCCCCGCTGCGGAGGGATGACCGCGGAGCAGCTCCAGGAAATAGACTTCGGGGCGGTTGATTTCTCAGAGATCTACGCAGATCTCGTTGATGCCGCCGATATCCCCGACCTTACGGACTCGACGGAGAGTGCGGAAGAGGATATAGAGGATATCTGCCCGGAGGGGTCGCTTGACTGCGGCGGGGAGGGAGAGCAGTGAGAGGGGTCGAAAGAGTGCCGTCGCTTCTAGAGCAAAAAGGCAGAAAACTCAGGTAAAAGAGATAGTTCCGCGGTAATTCGATACGATAATCCAAAGTTGACCATGTAAATGCTAGAGTGCATACTTCAATATATAAGGAAAAGGAAGGATGTGTACGATAAAACATTTCAGCCCACTCCGTTACCCTGGAGGAAAAGCGATTCTTTCCGGGTTCCTGGCCGATGTCATTGACCTCAATGACCTGCGGGGATGCACGTTCTTCGAACCCTATGCGGGAGGTGCGGGAGCTGCATTGGCATTGCTCAATGCCGGGGTTGTTTCCAAGATTCGGCTGAACGACGCGGATCCCCGGATTTACGCATTTTGGCGCGCTGCCCTTGAGTACTCAGAACTTTTTGCGCAGCGTGTGGAAGAAGTACCTCTTACAATCGGGGAGTGGAAAAACCAAAGAGAAGTCTGCGCCCATCCTGGGGACCACGACTTCTTCGCTCTGGGCTTTGCGACTTTCTACATGAACCGCTGCAACAGGTCCGGGATATTGACGGGTGCCGGCCCGATCGGGGGCCACGGACAAAAAGGCGCGTGGAGAATGGATGCCCGTTTTAACCGGAAGAACCTCGCAAAACGCCTGTTGTCGCTCGGAAGACATCGCGAGCGCATAGAGGTGTTTAATAGGGATGCCGTTGACTTCCTCAGGCACCACCTTCCCAAGGGACTGGGAAGAGGCCGGGTATTTGTATATATGGATCCACCCTACGTAAACAACGGCCGACGACTTTACCTGAACGCGTATGAACCGAAAGACCACCGCGTATTGGCGAAGTACGTAAGTGCTCAGAAAAAACTGCCCTGGATCATGTCCTATGATGACAGCGATCTGATACGGGAACTTTACGGTGAATGCAAAATGGCCATGTTGCCGATCCGGTATAGTTTACAGGTAAAACACTGTGCGGGGGAATTGATAATCGCGCCCGACAACATTGACATTCCACCAGCATGCCGCATGGGACGAAACGAGAACATTTTGCGAAAAATCGCCTGACAGGAAAGAACCTATGGCAGAAACGAAAGATATCAACTGGCTGGAGACCTCTTCTCTTCACTTCGACAGGGAAAACCCCCGGCTCGCAGAATACGGAATCTCTAAAACGGCAAAGGACGATGAAGTCATCTCCCTCCTGTGGGATGCAATGGATATTAAGGAGTTGGTACAGTCCATCGCCGCCAGCGGGTATTTTGAGCACGAACCCCTGATAGTCGCTGAGGAAGGTGGCAGAAAGGTCGTCATTGAAGGAAACCGGCGGCTTGCGGCCGTAAAGGCGCTCCTTGACCCCGAACTCACCAAGGAAAAAGGCTGGGATGTTCCAACCCTTAAAAAAGCGAAACTCAAAGAACTTGAGACCCTTCCGGTAAAAACTTCCACCCGCGAAAAATTCTGGCGCTACATAGGATTCAAGCATGTAAACGGGCCCGCCAAGTGGAGCAGTTACGCGAAGGCCAAATATATCGCCGACATCCACAGAAAATATCGGATATCGCTTGAAGACATCGCGGAACAGATCGGCGACCGCCACAAAACAGTGCAACGTCTTTACCGTGGGCTGATGGTCATAGAACAGGCGGAGAAAAAAGGAGTCTATGACAGGGAGAACAGGTTCCGCCAGAGATTTGCCTTTTCTCACCTCTATACCGGTCTTGACTACGACGGGATCAGCAATTTTCTGTCCTTGAGATCCGCAGACGCCGAGACCAGAACACCCGTGCCTAGCAAAACCATAAAAAAGCTTGGTGAGCTTTGCGTCTGGCTTTACGGAGACAAAAAAGAGAACAAGCCACCCGTTGTAGAAACCCAGAATCCTCATCTCAGGCAACTTAATCAGGTTCTGAAAAACAGGGAATCTCTTGCCGCGCTTAGAGCCGGTAAAGAACTGGCGGTGGCTTTTGAGTTAAGTCGTTTTCCAACCGATGTCTTCGAAGAAGCACTCCTGAATTCAAAACGCGAACTTCAGAACGCCCGGGCTTATCTGACAACAGGTTATGACGGGTCCAGAGACCTGTTGCTCATCGCCGAAACAGTTGTTGAAATGGCTGAGGATATACACTCTGAAATGGAACGCAAAAGGAATCGCAGGAGAAATCCATCCAAGAATAAAGCTCGCACTGCGGAGGATTAAACCCTGTTCAAGTTGCCCAACTGGCCGTCTCAAGACGCGGACATCACTGAACTGGCGGATTTCGCAGAACTGCTGTGCTGGGCCAATACAAGCACTTCTGTCAGGGAAATAGCTGCGTATCTGGGACGCATTGACGATAACGACAGCGATGTAGGTTGCGAGGATAGCGACGATGAAAACGCCGAGCTGCTTGATGAAGTGATGAATGAAATCGAGCGCAGAGAAAGCGCATGCTCCTCCGGCTATCCGTTTACTTTCAAACTACAGGGAACAGTGCTGCGATGCCCGGTAGAGGAACCCGAAGAAACGCAATCAATCGTCTACTTGTATCTGCTGCTAAGCACCCGCCTCAATATGAAAAAGAACAGAAAATATGTGGGAATTGACGGTACGAATCTGTTGGAAGGCCTGTCCGCTCACGCATTGAAGACATACCTCGGGCCGGACAAGGCACAATGCTTCGTTTTCGGAACATCTAACGAAGGCAATTTCAAGAATAAAATCAACAAACTTTGCAGTATGCTGGGTGAAGGTTCAGGGTTTCGAAGCCTGGATAAAAAAACCGTCAAAAAGAAAGATGATATGCTTGACGTCGTAGCATGGATTCCGTTTGCGGACCGGAGGCCGGGCCAAATTGTTTTCTTCGGTCAATGCAAAACAGGAACGAATTGGAAGGAGGATACTTCCCAGTTGCAACCGGGAGAATTCGTCAGCAAATGGATGCATGAGCCGTTTCTTGTCATCCCGACGAGAATATTCTGCATTTCGGAAGCACTGGACAGGTCCGATTGGAAAAACACCAATATTGACGCCGGAATAGTTTTTGACCGATGTCGCTTGGTAGAAAACTGCATCGGCTTGCCTGAACAAATTCTGTCCAATATCCGCACCTGGATGTTAGAGGCCAAAAAAACGGTAAATGCATCTTTCAGCAAGCCTAGATGAACTCACTTCGAAGCTGAATTTGCACCTTGTCCGGATTTATTTTCCCTTTTTCTCCGCCGTATTCACATTCAGTATGTTCTCAATCAATTTGTAAACAGTCGTCCCGGCACTACGTGGCCAATCGGAGCAAGCTGGCGCATCCAGTTCTTTTGCTCGCTTTACAGCTTTTTCAATCATGGTTCTGGATATCTTTCTTTTGTTAATGTCCTTGTCATAATCAGGCATATAACGTTTCAGCCTCTCGGAGCAGACCTGAGAACTGCTGACACCTTTTCCATCTTCAAAGTGCAGAAGCAGCCAGAGTTCAAATTTGGGATTACTCAAAGCAAAACCGTAACTGTCATCCTCTTTCGCCCACTCGTAAAGCTGCAGAAGCTGCTCATCTGTCCATTGATCCTTATCCACGACAAGCCAGGCCTCGTCCGAGCTTGTAAGATTGAATTCCTTCAAATAGTCCCTCATTCTTTTAAGCACTTGCGCAGGTGCACTTCTGTCCCTTCCTCTGAGAAACTTGATATGAACGGTCAGGTCCTTGTCGTTGAAAATCGAAAAATACTGCGACTCCGTTTTGCTGCCTTCCGTAGCGAGCACAAACATTTTCCTGTAACGGCGTTCGCCTTGCGGACGTACAAATCTTCTCCGTTTTCTGAGAGACATTATTCGCTATCCTCACGACTAATCTCGGCACCGCTTAAAAAGAACCGAGGAACGCCGCCTAAACGGCCCTGAAGGTAGCTTTTGCGAATATCCTTGTCATAGCGAATATCCTTGTAGTCGCTGAAGGAAAAAAGGTCGCAATTTCCCTCGGAGTTTTTCTCGGTGGCCCACATTTCATCACGGCGAAACAGCTGCTGATCCATGAGGGAAACATCGTGTGTGGTGAACAGCATCTGCGCACGGCTCTGCGCATTGCAACTGGCCAAGTAAGTTTCAATCAGTTTCCTTGTAAGCAGTGGGTGCAGGCTACGGTCTAGTTCGTCAATGACATATACCCTATTCAGACCGAGAGGAGGTGCACCCAGAAAGGAAGGCAGCAGGTCAATTGCCCTTTGAGAGCCTTCTGATTCCTGATAAAGATCAAATTTCGCATCCGTTCCGTCAGGTCTGGCATGAAAAGCGACAAGCTTTTTTGCCACAATTTCTCCGCCCGTCCGTGTAAAAACAAAACGTTCGTTACCCAAAAACCATCCAAGATGTTTGCCTTCTTCAACTTTTTCGTACAGATCGTTTTTTAAATTTTCTGAGAAAGGAATGCTTTCAAAGGGCACTTCTTCAAAACCTAGGTGAGAAATGCCCGTGTCGAGATCAGAGAGCATTTTATTGGTTGCGTCACTCATCGGATGCTTTTCATCAAGGAGATATTCAAATCTTTGGTATACCGAATACGGAGTAACCAGTTGTAGGAAGTCTTTGAACCAGTCATAAACCGGCTTGAAGTCTTCAACCTTCTGAGATACGGAGTTCGTGAGAAACAACTGGTTGTCCCTCGTGCCCTGAAAAGCAAAAAGGAGAAACTTTTTTCTGCTAAGCGAACTGTGAAGATTCGGTTCGTTCCCCTGACGGTTATAGAGAGTCTTCTCGCTTGCGCTGGTAATCTGAACAAGCTTCTCCTCGACGATGGCCCTTCTGGTCGCGGCGAAGCTGAATTCATAGATCGTTTCATCAATCAGCAGTTCCATCCTGAAGCGGGAGGGCTTTTCCATGTATCCATTGGCAAGTCGATGCGGTTCCACGGGAATCAACTTGTCAGGATCCGTTCCCTGAAGAACCAGATTTCGGACAAAAATGAGAGCCCTGAAAAAATTCGTTTTGCCCGACGCGTTAGCGCCATAGATCGCCGCCACGGGCAAAACCCTCATCTGGTATTTTTCGAGCTTGGGAATCCGGCTTCCGTGTTGTCTTTCCCGGCTGGCAACCATTGAGAAAGAAACGGAATCACGGAAAGACATCCAGTTCTCTATTGAAAAGCTTATAATCATTTGATGTCTCCTTATATGATATCAACTCATTAAACACCATTAATATACACAAAATAATCATAAAAACCAGCTTGAAAGAGAAAAAATCTCTTTAAACTGCCTATCTTATCTCAGATAGGAAGAGAAGCACGTTCTCTTCGGCGGCATCCGCTGCAATCAGCCAGTCCCGGAAAGCCGGGCAGAGGCCAAACCCGCAGTGCAGGTTTTTCGCCCGGATGAACAGGTCGGCGTCGAGGTGGTGTGAGGTCAGAAAGAAACTCCAAGCTTTTTCGCCATCTCGTTAAAGGTTTTTATTTTTCGGAATCCAAGCAGTCGGAACGAAATCTCCTCCTTTGCTTTTCTTGATGTTCCCAAAGCTCAGAAGCTCGTCGTCATAAGCTTCCCGGAACTGCTTCGCCGAAAGCTCTCCGGCATCATGGATGCGTCTGAGGATAACAAGGCCGCTTACCTTGAATCGGCGCCCCAAACGAGCGACGGCGTGGGAGAGGTCTTCGTTTCTCCGGTATTCCCTGCGCAGTACGGCAAGTGGAACAAGAAGTTCAGCTGCAACCTTGTTGCACCAAGCCTCAATCTCATGTGGGGAGACGGAAGCCGGATGACTGTCTGAAATCGCCGAATGTCGGCTGAGCTTTCCCGCTCTCCCACTCACAGTACTTAGGAAACTTTTGAAACAGCGCGTCAGCATCCATGTGCGCACGCAAACGCGCCCAGCGCAGCAGTTCAGGATTGACGTCGACACGTATCACTCAGAACCTCCAAGAATGGCAAGGCCGGTTTTTTCACAGCGCCCGTGATCTTTCCCCCCGCCCTATGAAATATGCTGATTTCAGGAAGAACTCTCCCGGCGGATAAATCTCACAAACTCCGAATGAATTTCTGCAGGTAAATGTTCCGGGTGTTTTTCTCTTCGAAAAAATGTTCAAACCGATGATGCGTTCTGCGCACAGGGTTGCTGTGCGAAGTCTCGCCCTTGCGTGGAACCGCACGCGGCTTCCGAACAAGCAGTCCTATGTAAACCGGGTCAGCAGAGCAGTGTCCATGTTCTTTGTAAAGGGAGAACAGCCACTCGCAGAAGTATTTGCCGTTTGCAGTCTGCTTTTTGTAATCACCGGGGCTTGACGTTTTTTGCTCGATAATGAACAGATAAATTCGCCGCTCAAAAGAAAGAGCAACAATCGCGTCGCACATTTTTGCCATGTGAGCAGGAGGGCTGCCTCCGAAAAAGACAAATGGCGGCTTCCGCTCGTCATCAAGCGAAAAACCCAGAGAATTTCTGCCGGGAGTGCGCAACTTCACGTCGTCGGAGAGAAACCAGTCGCGACCTTCTCTTGGCAAGTGGTAGTGTTGATTGATAGTTTTCTCTATTGCGTCAATCATCGCCCTGGATATCGCCTTGCTCCTGCAGACTGTAATAAATATCATCGTTAGTCGTATTTATATCACTGATCACCTCATCAAAAGTCGTCGCGTAAATTCCATCTTCCGGGGTTATCTCAAAAGAAGTAATTTCCTGGTCACTGTAAAGATAAGCCCCTACCTGTTCGGGCCTGAGAATTTCTTCCTGATTGTACTTATGTCTTTTTTGTAGCTTTTGGTCTTTATCCCGACTGAGCATGATCAACGAATTGAATTCTCGCACTATGTAATCGCTGTGCGTACTGATGACGATATTGAGTCCGGCATTTACGAGTCTTGCAAGAAGCCTGGCTATTTCCCTCTGGTTAACAGGGTGGATATTCAATTCCGGTTCATCAATCATCAGAACACTGCCCCGGGTTGCCTGGTTTTCCAGATAAAACCAGAGTCCGAAAAGGCTTTTAACCATGCTGGAAGTCATATGCAAACCCATAAAATTTGTTTTTATCCCGTTACGTTTTGGCTGATAGGGCTTAAACTCAACGGTACCACTGCGAGAATCAACCCTGTAGGCACCTCCAACCAGTTTCCTTTTAAGTAGTTCTGCATAATCGTGAAGGCCCCCCGGCTTTAATTTTTGCCTCTCTGGCATATCATTCAGCCAGTTGATATAATGGGCTATGGGAAGAGCATAACGCGAATGTATAACGTCGCGCAGCAACTCTGTGATATTGATTTTTTCCTTGGAAGCGTGATGCAGCAATGCAGTCCGTCGCGTACTAAGTTCGCGAAAAAAAAGATGCAGCCCGCTGCGTTCGGCGGGCATAAGAAAAACATGCGGCGCGCCGACAGCTTTTTCAACAATCTGTTGCCAGTTATTGTCGGCTTTAATCTGAAATGTCGCATTGCCCAGTTTTCCTGAAGATGTGTTAAACAAATCGGGGAGGTTGGCAGACATATGCTCGTTAAATTTTTCCAGACTGACAATCGTCCTTGGATTTCGGTTCTCTCTACGCCTCTCAGGGTCCGCGAACTTAGACAACAAGATATGAAAATAGTAGAGGGAGTACATGGTCCATGTTTTGCCGCTGTTGTTCGGACCACAGAAAATGGTCAGTGGTTTCTGAGTGAATTCCCCACCTCGGATAATGCCGAGATTCCTGATCTCAAAACGAAGATCCTTTAATAAATCATCCATGGTCTTGTCTCCAAAGCTATCTACACAAACCAAATGCCATTACCAAGTATCGCCTTCAGTTAAAAGGGCGATAATAATTATACAACGAAGAATACAGAAAGGGGCAGAAAAACGAGAATACGTTATCATGCTTGTAAGAAACACTCTGGAAGGAAGTATATCTTTTTGCGCGAACTTACGGAAAAATCTCAAGACACCGAAAACAACACGCACAGTCTCATGGACAAACACGTTTTCCGGGAACTGGAAAAAACCCTCGATGAATGCTCGTCTGACGGATGGGATGGCGACAGAGCGAAGGCGCTCTCAAAAGAGGTGTTGCAAAGCTCCGTAACCTTCCTTCAATCCTTTCCCCCCGGCATTGAGCCGCCGCAAATAGCTGCCGAACCTGACGGAGCAATCACTCTTGAATGGTACCGGTCCCCTGAAAAAGTGATTTCAGTCAGCATTGATCTAGGGGGAGAAGTTTACTATGCGGCCATAATCGGCGCTTTGCGGAGACATGGCAGAGGCTCGGTTCACTCCGGCGTTTCGGATGACCTGCTGGAACTGATAGAAAGAGTTACGAAGAAAACCGAAGAGCCAGAAAAAACACAAGGGAAGTCCAGCTAATCTTAAACTCGCCCGTCGATAGCTTTTTCAGCGTCACTCAAGACTGAACCCACACGCATGGTTAAAACAACGGGCGATCATAGAAGCGGACAATATGAAAAGTGTGCCGCTTAACCTGCTCCTGACCATATTTTTTGCCCCCGGAAAACCCGCAGTTGCGGAATAAATGTAAATTCCCCCAGTTCCGCAAAATGCGTTCTGTCAGCAGGAAGAAACTCGGCGACGGCAGGCTGACCGGGCCTTCTTTGCCTTTCTAACGGTTTTGTATTACATTATCTCTGTTATGTCCCGAAGAAAGATCCTTTTCACCGCGTTTTTCCTTTTCTCGACAGCGCACACGGCACTTTCGGAGCCCTACTTCGACCAGAAGGAGCGGGGCTGGTTCTGGTATGAACCTCTCCCGAGACAAGAAGAGGAAACGCGACACGAGAGCCGGGGAGGCAGGCGCTTAACCGTAAAGGAGATAAGGGAAAGGGGAGAGAGGCTTTTTGAGGCCGCCCTTCTCTCCCCGACAAAGGAGAACGTGAGGACGTACATGGAGCACCAGAAGCGGGTGCTTGAGCGAAGCGAGGAGTTCGCGCGCGTCTGGAAACGGGTCCTTTGGGAGAGCCCGGCGCTTGACTCAACGGTCGACAATCCCGTAAGCGCGGCGGGCGCCGAGATATCGAGGAACCTTCGGAAAACCGTCCGCGAGGGCGTTATCGAGAAAATATCCCGGGTCGGAAAGCTCGTTTTCTTTTTCCGCTCGGACTGCCCGTTTTGCCGCGGGCAGGCGGAGATCATAAAAACCCTTGAGAGGAGACACGGGATCGGAGTCCTGGCGGCATCCCTTGACGGAACGGGACTTCACCCTCTCTACCCGCATTTCGTAAACGGCGCGGCGCAGGCCGCGCGCCTGGGCGTCCGGCGGGTGCCGGCGCTTTTCCTTTTCGTTCCCTCGCAGAGAAAGATCGTCCGGATAGGCACGGGCTACCTTACTCTGGGCGAAATAAGGCGGAGGCTCCACGCGGTGGGAGAGGAAGTGCTCGGAGAGGGACAGGAGAAAGACAAAGAACTTTTCACGCTCGGAGGGGAGGGGAAATGAGAAAAACATCCCTTGCGACAGCACTTGTTTTCGCCCTGGTTCTTTCGCCCCGGGTCTGCCTGGCCGATCTCGGGAGCGAGGTCCGCGGCATGTTCAACCGCCTCGGGCTCTCGGGGACCGCCACTGCGGCCGGGGTCTACGAGGGGCAGTCAAGGGGGTTCGTCACGGGAGGCTCGGTGTCGGTCCGGCTCCCGAACGAAACCATACAGCCGCTTTCCGTGAGCCTGCCCCATCTGCGCTCGGGGTGCGGAGGGGTGGATCTTTTCCTGGGGGCGATCTCCTACATAAGCGCGGACGACCTCATACGGAAGATGAAGGCCATAGGGACGTCGTTTGCTAGCTACGCGTTCATGATGGCGCTTAAGACGCTTTGCTCCCCGTGCGAGAACATAATGGAAAAGCTCGAGGCCGCCTCGCGCGCCGCGAACTCCCTAAGCGTCGACACGTGCAGGGCGGGAGAGAGCCTGGCCGAGGGAATATTCGGGCAAGGGGGAATAATCAGGGGAGAGCAGGCGGGGCGTTGCGCGTTCGTGGGAGTCAAGCAGTCCCTTTTCACCGATCCGGCGGAGGGGCTCTCCGAGTGCCGCACCCAAAGCGGAATAACAAGCACGGTCGCGGACATAAACGCGGGCACGGTCGCGCAGGACAAGGAACTGGTAAAGCCGACGAGAAACACCGTGTGGGAAGCGCTTCGGGACATTCCCCCGGGAACCCTCTCGAAGGAGCAGAAAGAGCAGGTGATGAGCGTCACGGGAACCTTCATAATCACGCAGGCGGGTTCTGAGTACAAGCCCCCGACCATAAGCCTCGAGTACCTGGCGGGCGGAGGCGGCGCGGGGAAAGTGTACGACTGCGGCGCGGACCCCTACTGCGCGGCGCCCGCCACGGCTCCCGTCGGGGCGAACTTCAAGCCGTTTTCGGAACTTGTCTCCGAGAAGCTGCTCGAGGCCCACTCGGCCATAGTCGGAAACCGCCGCCCGCAGGACGACACCGTGAGGTTCCTCGACGCGCTGCCCTTTCCCGCGTGGAAGCTTCTCTCCTCGGCCGGGGCCGTGGATCCCGAGATAGGCGGAACCTACGTCTCGGCGCTTGCGAGGCCGATAGCCGTGTTCTCCGTGGCGGCGTGGCTTGAGCGGGCGGAACGCAGCCTCTGGAGCGGCGTCGGGAGCTCCGAGAGGAAGGGGACGCTCTCGGCGATGGACAGAAAGAAGATCGCCGAGAGGATGAAGATGCTGCGCGAGGAGGTCTCGCTAATGATGGAGCAGGAAAACACCAAGATAGAGGAGCTTGTCTACGCCCTCTCGATAATAGAGCACCTTGACTCCCGGTCCCCCGTCGTGTTCGAGAGAAAAAGCCGTCACAAGGCGGGCGACGAGGTCATACAGGGAGCTAACTGAGGAAGGCATGGGCAGAAAAAACGCGCTCCGCGTAATCCCGAGGTTCCTTCCGCCGCTCGCCGCGACCGTGCTCTGCGGGATCCTTCTTTTCCCGGAGACGGCGGGAGCGCAGGGGGCCTTCCAGATAGACACCTACGGAAACGGGCAGTTCATAGCCGAGGTCCTGAACTCCATCGCGATCCTGGCGGGCTCGGGCCTTCTGGGACTCATACGCCTGGGACTCGTGGCGGGCATACTGCTCGCCGTCATGTCCTCGCTTTTCGGAGGAAGGACGGCGCCGGGCCACCAGTTCGCGCTCTCCCTGCTCATCTACATGATGCTCTTCGGCGTGAAGGTCGACATGGCGGTCTACGACAGGGTGACCTCGTACACGAGAGTGATATCGTCGGTGCCGGCCGGGGTAGGGGTTTTCGCCTGGGCGACCTCGGGGGTCGGAAGCGGTCTTACCAAGGTTATGGAGGGAGCGTTTTCGCTTCCGGGCGCGCTTCGCTACTCGAAAAACGGGCTGCTTCGCGGGGCCGAACTCATAAAGCGCTCGACCTCGTTTGCGGTCGCGGAGCCCCATCTCGCCAACACCCTTGACTCGTTTGTGAGGGAGTGCGGCCTGAAAAGCATAACCTCGGGGCTTGTGAGCCCGGACAGCCTCGAGAAGTCAGCCGATCTTTTCTCCTCGATGGGCACGGCCAACTACCGCTTCGTTGAACTCCACACAAACGTCGCCCTGCCTGCGGGAGCCTACGCCTCCCCGCCGAGCGCGGGGGACTGCTCCGCGGCCGCACGGCCCATACTCGCCTACTGCGGAGAAGCGCATGCGGGCCTAAATGCCTGCCTTAGCGCCTACTACCCCGGGTGGACGACGGAACTTGCCGAGGAGTCCGGTTTCGTCAACCGCCAGACAAACACAGTCAACACCGCCGGTTTCACGGAGGCGCTTCGGGAATCGTACAGGGAGCTTGCCGGTATCTCGATGTCGGCAAAAGACATAATCATCCAGAACGCCCTGATAAACAGCTACTCCCGCTCAATTAAGTCGCTCGCGGTAGCGGGAGGGTCGGAGGCCTCGCTTCTCAGCCTCTCGATCGCCGAGGCGCGCGCGAGGCAGAAAAACTCGTTTCTTGTGCTGGGGGAGATGGCCCGACACACCCTCCCCTACATAAGAGGGCTCCTCCAGGGGATGCTCTACGGCATATTCCCGGCGGTGATCTTCCTGGCGATGACGCCGCTTGCAGCACGGATAATCCCGGCCTACCTGATCGCGATGCTCTGGACCGAGCTCTGGAATCCCATATACGCCATAGTGAACCTGTTCTCGAGCCTGAAGCTCGCAAGGGCGCTTGAACCCTACACGGACGGCGCCCTCACCGTGATCTCGAGGGGATCCGTCGTCCACGAGTCCGACATGGCCATGGCGGTCGCGGGGCTCGCGGCCACCATAGTCCCCATGATCGCCTACTACGTCGTCTCGGCGAGCCAGCACGCCGTGGTGGGGGCCGTGCAGCAGTTCATGGGTCCCACGCAGTCAATCTCGACCCAGACGGCCGGGGCCCACGCCGCGGGAAACATATCGCTTGGAAACGTGTCGGTCGCGACGGGGCGCTACGACACCGTGACGGCAAACAAGTCCAACGTCGCGCGGGAGACTGTCACTGGGAGCCTCAGCCGCCGCTATGACAATGTCCACGAGCAGCCGGCCTCAAGCGTGGGAGGGATGCGGATAACGGGAACGCAAGGCGTCCGGTTCGCGGCAAGAGAAGAGCTTGCCGACACCATGCGGAACATGGAGGCAAGCAGGGAGGCGGTAACGGATTCCGCGGCGGCAGCGTCCGTGCGGATGGTCGGGGCCTCGCGCGCGGCCGCGGACGAGAGAAGCTACTCCGAGGTGCTCGGGCTCTCAAGCGCGACGGGCGAGAAAAAGGATCTTGCGACCGTGCTCGAGACGGCCGAGGGCCTTCAGAGAAGGTTCGGTCTCTCCCGCCAGGAATCGCTCAAGATGTCGTGGGACACGGCTATGGTCTACGAGGCGGGAGCGCGGGCTGGGGCCTCCGCGGGAATTGTAGGCGGAGGCCTCGGCAGAGCATCGGTCGGTACGGGAATAAAGGCGCGGGGAGCGCGCAAGACCGACACGAGCGCCGCCGAGAGGTACGAGGAAGCCCGGGAGTTTGCCTCGAGCTCCAATTCCCGGGTGAATTTCTCAACGGCCTTCTCCGAGCTTGAGAGCACGCTTTCTTCAAAGGAGGCCCGCGAGAGCCTGCAGTTCACGGCCCGGGACTCAGAGGAGGCAAGAGCCGAGCTTCGCTCCGCGAGAAGCTCCCTTCAGGACTACTCCTCCCAGAGGGAGAGGGCAAGGGCCTACTCAGAAGTGCTCTCGGGGGAGAGTTCCTTCGGCGCGGGTCTTGAGAGGGAGTACACCCAGGCGGTGTTTGCCGACATGAGGGGGCAAGGCTATTCGGACAGCTACGTGGCTAGGGGGCTTACCGACCTTCGCGACGGAAGATACGATACCGAGGAAGCGGAAGCCGTCTCTGGATCGATACACAGGGTAACGGGCCTCTCGGAACTTGTCGGCGCGGGAAGGGGAACCAGGGAATCTGTCGCCGCGATGCCCGCGGAGGGCTACGGCCTCGGCAACGTCCGCAGATTCGAGGTCGACGCGGAACAGTCCTTCGGGGAATACAGGAAGTCCGCCGCGGGGGGCGGCAGCGCCGGGGTGGCGCAGACGCAAAGTTCGATAGAGGAGGATTCCGCGGCGATAAGGGAGCAGGTGTCCCGCGCGCGGGAGCGGGCCCGGGAGAGAATCGGGACCGAAGAGACGAAGACCGCGGAAGACTTCGGGGCGGGACGGGGCGAGATACGCCAGGGCGGGGAAGATCTGCGGCGCTCGACCAGAGGGGTGCGGGAGCGCCTTGAAAACGCTAAATCGGACGACGCCTCCCGGGAACAGGGAATGTCTGAAATCAGAAAGTCTATCGAGAGCAGCAGGGCGCAGCAGGAAAAAGACGACGGATCCGGATAATACGACTTGGGAACATTGTTTTCTATAAAAACGCGGGTATAATTTCTATAAAAACGCGGGTGCGATTTTTGCAAAAACGCGGATACGGAAATAACAATACAGCGAGTTTAGGATCATGTCACGTTCTTATGTCCGCTGGCAGCGGAACACTTTGGAAAAAGCTCTCGAAACGCGCCGCGTGCTGTTGCTCTGCGGAGCGCGGCAATGCGGCAAGACTACTCTTGCCAAGGAACTGGTTTCACATGATGTCGCCTACCGCACTTTAGATGATCCGGCCGTACGGCAGATTGCCGAAACCGACCCCCGAGGTTTCGTTAGGCACTCGGGAAAAGCCCTCATCATCGACGAAGTCCAGCGTGCCCCCGATCTGCTTTCCGCGATCAAGATAAATGTAGATGAAGATACAAGGCCCGGACAATACCTGCTGACAGGTTCGGCCGACATACAGTCTTCCCCAGGGGTGCGGGAATCTCTCGCCGGACGTATAAGAAAGGTACGGCTGCGTCCGCTCACGCAGGGAGAGATTTTGGGGGTGGTTCCAGATTTCCTTGACCGGGCTTTCGGACAGGACTTCGGGCATCCCGACCGCGCTTACGGTCGTGACGCCATGCTGGACATCTCTTTTGGGGGCGGCTTCCCGGAAGCTATTCTGCTTGGAGACGCAGAACGAAGACTATGGCATCGGGACTATGTGGACGCGATTCTTGAGCGCGACCTGAGGGATCTCGGGCGTATCCAGCGACGCGATGCCATGAGCGAACTGATATATGCCCTGGCAGCATGGTCGGGCAAATTCATGGACATCTCATCCATAGCCGCCGGACTTTCCATCGTCCGCTCCACGGTCGAGACATATATAAACGCCTTGGAAACCCTGTATGTGGTCGAGCGCATAAGGCCGTGGAAACGCACGGACTACGCGCGGGTGGGGAGCCGCCCCAAGCTGTTTATGACCGATTCGGGACTTATGTCTTCGATTCTCGACTGCGACAGGCAGCAGGTTCGCATGGACGCGGACCGCTCGGGCAAACTGATTGAAACCTTCATGTTCAACGAAATAGCCGCCCAGGCGGACGCCAATGCCGGAAAATACAGCCTGTTTCATTACCGTGACCGCGAAAAGCGCGAGATTGACTTCCTGATCGAAAGGGAGGACTCGGCGCTACTCGGGATTGAGATCAAGGCGGGCTCGGCCATCGGAACGAGCGATTTCAGGAGCCTCAGCTGGTTTAAGAAAAACATCGCGCGCGACAGAAAATTCACCGGGATCGTACTCTATTCGGGAGAACTCGCGGGTTCCATGGGTGACGGGCTGTGGGCCGTTCCTTTCGGAACGGTCTGGAACCGGTCGTAAGCCAGCTGGCTCACCTTGAAAGAGTAAAATGCATGGCGGCCTGTCGTACAGAACTTCTCTTGCCGCTTGATAAGAAACATGAAGTTCCGTTATCCTTGCAAATTATGCATATGATTGCTTGATTTGCAAGGATAAATGGCTTGGGGTCTACATATGTAACCAGAAAAAAGAGAATTTTCTAATCCAGCAAGGATAGATTTCCGCGCGACATTGATCACCTGCAGATTTATGTTGGCAATCCAAGGATAAACTGTTTATAATGCCCGGCCGGAAGCTCAAATAGGGAGTCAAACAGCAGTTTCAGCAAATTGAATAATAATAGGCAAACCACCCCCAAGAAAGATGTGCGCTATCTGCCTTCTTACAGTGTTCCCGAAGCAGCTTTATATTTAAGGCTTCCCAAGTCCACCTTGCGCGCGTGGGTCGCCAGGCAAAATAATTTCGAACCTTTAATTGCCCCCGCCCAGAAAAAACCCTTGGCCCTGTCTTTCATCAACCTGGTTGAAGCATATGTACTCGCCTCGATACGCAGAGAACGCAGGCTCCCCATGAACAGGATCAGAAAAGGTCTTGATTTCATATCGCAAATGCACCCTTCCGACAATCCCTTGGCCGAAAAGGATTTCGGGACGGACAGACTCTCCATGTTCTTAAGGAAGTCAGGTCTCGTCCATGACATTTCCAGAGGAAGCAGGCAGACAGCATTGGAAGATATCATTAAAGGGTACATGCAAAGAATAGAAAGAGACTCGCACGGTCTTCCCAGCAAGCTCTACCCATTTTCAGGAACCGGAAAACCGGATGAACCTAGATCAATCTTGATTGATCCCAACATATCATTCGGTCGCCCGATCTTATCCGACATAAGCATCCCGGTAGAAATTATCGTTGAACGTTACAAAGCCGGGGAATCCATGAGAGAACTGGCCGGGGACTATGAATGCAGTCAGGAAAAAATTGAAAAAGCAATCAGATGTCAATTACGGGAACAAGCCGCTTAGTAGCGGTGGATTGGATTTTTTGGGCTATTTCTTCCCCGCACTATCCTTGTTCGGCGGATTTGACGGTGGCTTCTCGGCCGGAGTCCCCTTAGCAGTTGGCTGGTGCGAATGCGTAATGGGTCCGGGTGTCTCGTTAAAAGATCTACCATCCGTACCTTTGATATTACGTGTCCCTGATTTCTTCTTTTGACTCATTTTTTCGTCTCCTTCGGCTCGTAAGGCCAAAATTCCATCGTTCTGATTTTACTCGCAGCAATAAGAATACCATTATCCCCCCGCGAAGACCAGTTGTTGTCTTCGTCAATATCATAAACCCACTGGATATAAATATCTCGCTCGTTCGGATCGGATGACATGAAGGAGTCTTCTCCCAAGAAACCACCGAAACTAGTTCCGTCGTTAAGGGTTACAAGAACCCATTGTTCATTCATGTTGCCAAATTTCCGGTCCCATGCGGATGGCATACCATGTACGGGGTTCAAGCCAATACGTCTACCGACCCACCTGAAAAAACGATAAAAGAATTGTTTCTGGACATCGTACCCCAGTAAAAATCCCGAAATTGCCGGCAGCACAAACACAAGCAAAAGCCAACCCAGCCGTTTTCCTTGCTCGGGGCCTTGGAGATACGGAACGGGGTTGATCACAAGTAACACCAGTGCATAGTAAACACCGGAAACTGCTAAATAGGACAAAACGGGATGTGGCGGATTGAATCTGCCAGTTACAAACTGCGAGCGGACAAATAGAATAATCATACCGGGAACTAAGAATCCAATTATCGAGTAAAAATTTTCTGGCTCAAAGTCTAGAAGCGGGGATGACTGTGCCCAACCACTAGTCGCAGACACTGCAAGCAAAATTAGACCCAAAAAATAGATGGTCTGCATGGCAACGATTGTTCGTATAAATCGCAAAATAGGTCTCCAGATTGCAATCAGACTTTTAAGTGAAAATCATGTTGGCAAATCAGGATATATCACGGTTAACTGAATAGCAACCGATTGCAGGAGAAGCAGACGGCAGGCATTCTTTCTTTCACGAACCGTGATATATCGAGAGAAAAGCGGTGTACGTGAAACCGAACTGCATCAGCAGCAGGAAGGGAACCCAGATGAAAAATCCCATGTAGAGGACGTACGCCACCTGGAAGGTGAAGAAAACCGAGAGGACAACTTCTAAAAAGGTGGTAACCCCTTTTGAGGAAACGTACGCCGAGGTTCTCCACCGGTCCCTCCTGCCCACGACGGCGTACTTGGGCGTTCTCGCAAAACCAGACGTCCTGCCCAGAACCGCCTCAAGCACGGCCTTGGCGTTGTTAACCGCTATGCCCGCCCCGACGCTTAGCGCAACAGGTATGTACTTGTAGAACTCCCGGGCCCGGGAGCCATGGGCCTCGCTTACGGCCAGTATGTAGAACCTTATTATGGCGAAAGTGCCAAGCGCCACCCCTGTGACGCTCGCTATGAAAAGGTCGTTAAGCCAGATCCGCTCCCAGAGGAAATTCATAGGTATTATGAGAATTATCGTGGCGAGCAGAAACAGGTAGCTGAAATTGCCGAGGAGGTGGAAAATGCTCTCTGCCTTGACCTTAAACGGAATCTGGGAGTCACCAAGCACCGAGGGCAGAAGCTTCCCCGCCGTCTGGATCCCTCCCTTAACCCACCTGTGCTGCTGTATCTTAAAGGCGTTCATGTCAACGGGAAGCTCGGCGTCCGATATGACGTCGGGCAGGTAGACCGCGCGCCACCCGTTTATCTGCGCCCTGTAGCTCAGATCGAGATCCTCGGTCAGGGTGTCGTGCTGCCATCCCCCGCTCTGTTCTATGCATTTCTTGCGGATCACCCCGGCGGTGCCGTTGAAGTTAAGAAAAAGCCCGTTTGAGTGCCGTGCGGCCTGTTCCACCACGAAATGTCCGTCAAGAAGCACCGACTGGGCCTTCGTGAGAAGGGAGTAGTCGCGGTTAAGGTGTCCCCATCTCGTCTGCACTATTCCGACCTCCGGGTCCTCGAAGCACGGCACGGTCCTTCGGAGAAAATCCCTGGGGGGAACGAAGTCCGCGTCGAAAACCGCAAGGAACTCTCCGCTTGCCTGCGCGCAGCCCGCGGCAAGCGCCCCCGCCTTGTACCCCTCGCGGTTCTCCCTCCGGATATGCTTTATATCGAACCCCGCGGCCCGGAGCTCCTCGGTGCAGCCCGCCGCTATGCGGCTTGTGCCGTCCGTTGAGTCGTCAAGCACCTGCACCTCGAGCAGGTCCCTCGGGTAGTCGATCGCGCAGACCGCGCGTATGAGCCTCTCGGTCACGTACATCTCGTTATAGACGGGGAGCTGCACCGTGACGCGCGGAAGGGGACCCTGTTCCTGCGGGGCCGCAACGCGGCGCGCCTTTGTCCTCGAGTAAAGATGTACCAGGTAGTAGCGATGAAGGCCGAATATGCAGAGAAAAACAGAGGAGATAATGTAAAGCAGGGTGCAGAAGTACTTTATGAATTCAAACAACTCTCAAAACCTCTTATCTCTAAAGACCCGGCCGTCCCTACGGCTTGAACTTAGCTATCCTCTCGGCCGCCTGCTCTATCCTCTGCGTGTCAAACGTCACCGACACCCTGGCGTACCCCTCTCCGCAGTCCCCGAAACCGTTTCCGGGAGTTACGACCACTCCGGCTTCGGTGAGCATTCTCTCCGAGAACTCTGAAGATGTCATACCCTCGGGAACCTCGAACCACACGTAGAAGGTAGCATCGGGCTGCGTATAGCTTATGCCCGCTTCCCGAAGGCCGCGGCAGAATATCTCGAGGCGCTCCCTGTAGACTTCCTTTCTCTCCTCAAGCCCGATGGAACTGTTGCGAAGCGCCGTTATGCCCGCCTCCTGGACCGCCTGGAAAACCCCCGAGTCTATGTTCGTCTTTATCTTCCCGAGACCCGCTATTGCCCTCTCGTTCCCCGCGGCAAAGGCCAGGCGCCACCCGGTCATGCTGAAGGTCTTTGAAAGCGAGTGGAACTCGATTCCCACATCCATCGCCCCCGGTATCTCGAGGAAGCTCAGGGGATTTTTTCCGTAAAACGCTATTTCCGTGTAGGCGGCGTCGTGGCAGATGAGTATCTCGTTTTCCCGGGCGAAATCGACCACTTCCCCAAAGAACCTCTCGTCGGCGAGAACCGTCGTCGGATTGTTCGGATAGTTAAGAAACATCATGACGGCCCGCTTGGCCACCTCAGCGGGAATGGCGTCAAGGTCCGGGAGAAAATCGTTTTCCTTAAGAAGCGGCATAGCGTAGGGAACCCCTCCGGCAAACGTGGTCGAAACCGGGTACACGGGGTATCCGGGGTCTGGCACGAGCACCGCGTCCCCCGGGTCAACAAACGCTAAAGGCGCGTGGGCTACGCCTTCCTTGGAGCCTATAAGGGTCACTACCTGCTTTGCGGGGTCGAGGCTTACCCCGAAGCGCTCTCGGTACCACTCGGCAGCCGCTTCCCGAAAAGACAGCATGCCCACGTAGGACGGGTAGCGGTGGTGCTCCGGATTCCCGGCCACCTCGCGAAGCGACTCCACTATGTGATCCGGCGTCGGTATGTCCGGGTCGCCCACCCCGAGGTCGATCACGTCGACCCCGCGCTCGACAAGCTCGTTTTTTTTCCTGTCGATCTCGGCGAAAAGATAGGGGGGAAGTTCCTCGATCCTCTTTGCCCATTTGATTTCCATGTAAGGTCCTCCAAGGAATAGATGGGTGCTAATGAAGCGTTTAGGTTAACTTGAAGAAGTCATCTATTCAAGCTCGGAAACCCCCGGTTATCCACATAGCCCCGCAAGTATGAGGCTGGATGAATTCCGAGGAAACAGCTATGACATCTTGGTATTGGAAGAATCATGTCCATGTCACGTAGTCCGAGAGCAAAAGCGGACACATAAAGAAACTGCCTTTGTTGAACGCAGCCGGCTATAACCCGGTGAATATCCGGCCCGAGGCAAATTATCCATGCGAACCGGTTTCAGGTTGCCAGCGGCGAATCTTTTGAATCTCCGGCCATGATTCAGCCCTCACCTTGTCAAGATCATAATCTCTTTGCAGATTGATCCAGAGTTCGGGCGTGGTACCGAAAAACTGCCCAAGCCGCAAGGCGGTATCAACCGTTATATCCCGCTTCCCGCGAACGATCTGGGAAATTCGATTTGGCGGCACACCGATACGACGAGACAGCTCCGTCGGCGTCACCTTGATTTCCCTAAGTTCGTCAATAAGAAACTCACCGGGGTGAATAGGTTCCCTGGCCATTGCCGTTACCTCCTGCCTTTCGTTTTTATATTGATCTAATGATAATCTACGATCTCCACGTCACAGGCGCCTTTTTCCCATCTGAAACATACGCGCCATTGTTTGTTAATTCGTATGCTGTATTGCCCTGTCCTGTCACCATATAATGCCTCAAGGCGATTGCTTCTCAAGGCCCTCAGATCTTCAAGCGTCTCGGAAGCATCCAGCATCCTCAGCCGCTTCTCGGCTTGTCTGGAAAAACCCGAGAAATCGGAGACACGTTCTCCATTGAACAAGCGTTTTGTTTTCTTACATTTAAAGCTTTTTATCATTTACCTGTTCTAGCATATCATATTGACTAGTTACGTCAACAGTCAATATGATCCCGCAGTTAGTCACAATAATTTGATCTTCTACAGTGCGGGAAAATCCCCCGCGGGAAGCGTTAACCGCCCCTTAACGGGAGCTTTACGCCGCTTTGACGAAGATCGGGAATAATCAGCGCCCGGGGGTATGTTTAACAACGCCCGCAAAACTGTTTAGAATTACGCTACGCACGAGGAGAAGAGGTTTGAAGATACTCTACGCCATACAGGGAACCGGAAACGGCCACATAAGCCGCTCAAAAGACGTGATAGCCGAGCTTCGAAAGTCGGCCGAGATCGACATACTGGTAAGCGAGCGCCAGCACGAGATAGATCTCGGCTTCGAGGTGAAGTACAACCTGCGGGGACTCGGGTTCGTTTTCGGGAAAAACGGCGGAATCGACTATTACGCCTCCATAAAGAAGGCCCGCTTCGACAAGCTGCTTGCCGACGTTAACGATCTTCCTGTCGGGGACTACGACATGGTGATAAGCGACTTCGAGCCCATATCCTCGTGGGCGTGCCGCCTCAAGAAAAGGCCCTGCGTGTCTCTCTCCCACCAGACCTCGTTCGCCTCGCCCAAGACCCCGAGGCCCGGGAAGCCGAACAAGATAATGGAATTCATAATAAAGTGGTACGCTCCGGTGTGCATACCGCTCGGGCTTCATTTCCGCGAGTACGACAACTTCATAAAAACCCCCATAATAAGAAAGGAGCTTCGCCGCTACGAAGTGCGCCGAAACGGCCACTACACGGTCTACCTGCCGAGCTTCGACGAGAGGAAACTGATCGGTCACCTCGGGAAAATCGACGTGCGCTGGGAACTTTTCTCAAAACACTACAAGGGAGAGACCTACACCGAAGGAAACGTCACCGTGTACCCGGTAAGCTACGAGAAGTTCATAGAAAGCTTCACCGGAAGCGAGGGCATACTCACAAACGCCGGGTTCGAGACGCCGTCCGAGGCCCTTTTCCTCGGCAAGAAGCTGCTTGCGGTGCCGATGAAGGGGCAGTACGAGCAGGAATGCAACGCGGTGGCGCTTGAGGAGATGGGATTTGAGGTGCTCCACAAGGTGGGCGGGGATTTCGACAGCATACTTGAGAGATGGGTATCACTTCCCCGGGCCAGGCCCGAGTCCTACAGGGATGTCGTTCCCGACATATCGGAAACCATTCTCGCCCTTGCCGAGCGCTACGGGGGCGAAGAGGAATACGGACATCCGACCGGTTCCCCCATTGAAGACGCCGAGCAGAAAGGGCTTCTTGATCTTTTTCTCTGAGAAAAAAGCCCCCGTGGGGAAAATCAGGAAAGGAAAAGCCAGAAGACCGCGACCCCGAGAACCAGTCCGACCAGGGTCTGAGCCGGGCTGTGGCATCCGAGCCTCACCCTCGACCAAGCGACCAGCAGGGCAAGGACAGGGATAACGAAGACCAAGGTTTCGTGCGGATGAGCAAACACCATAGCCCCGAGCGCGCCCATGGCGGCGCAGTGACCGCTTATCTTCCAGTAAAGCGACACCAGTATCCAGAGGCCCGTAAGCGCCAGGCACGAATAGCCGAAGGTTACAAGGGCGCCCGGGCCGCCGACGAAACCGTAGATAAGAAGCGAGAATACCGAGTAGATGAAAACAATGCTGAGGGGCCTTATACGCTCCTCCCTCACGCTCATGTGGAAATCCGTAACCTTGCCCTGGCCCATGAGATAGAAGATATAGGCCGTCGGGGCGAGCACGAAGAGGAGCACGAAAAAAGAGGTCCAGAGGAACTTGGAGGAGTGGTCGATCGAGTAGGAGCAGAGAATCACCGCGTAGAAAACCACAAGCGGGGGTGAGAAAACGGTGGAGACGAAGTTCGCCGCGCCCGTGGTCCTGCCGCCCTCGGCGGGGCGCGGAAACGTTACCTTTTGAGCTATGTTGTCGTTGTTGATCATCTTTCCAGAAACCCTGTATAAAATAAAAACCGCATGGAGCGCAAAAAACAAGGGGTAAACCGAAGGTTTTGCGTTTTTTAATTCCCCTTTTAAAAACCGTTAACACGGCCTTAAAGTTGCGGGGAAGGAGGTTTCTAAAACCCGCGGATAATCTGTATAATACCGGTCGGGATGACTATGAGACGGAAAAAGAGCTTTCTCGGCAATCATGCGGGAGCGGCATTCGTTCTCTGCGCGCTTGGAACGCTCGTATCGGGATACCTGCTTGTGGCTGATTTCGTGCTCGGGGGCACGGAGCTCTGCCTCACGGGCAAGGGCTGCGACATGGTGAGGGAGAGCCGGTACTCGAGCATCGGAGGCATTCCGGTCTCGCTGCTCGGAGTTTTGGGATATGCGGCCATGGCTGCCGTTTCCGTCTCGCGCCTTGGGCGGCGGACAAGGTGGAACCTTCTTTTCTGGCTGTCGGCTGCGGCCGTCGGTTTTTCAGCCTACCTGACCTACCTCGAACTTTTCATAATAGAGGCGTTTTGCTCATGGTGCGTCGCCTCGGCCGCAATCGCGGTAGCACTGTTTCTGCTGGCGGCCTCTCAAACAACCGGCGGCGTCATAAGGTCTTTCGGCGTAGCGGCGGCCCTGTTTGTCCTGGTGTTTGCCGCGTCTTACTCCATTCATTCCCCCGCCCCGCAGGAGGACCCGCCGTCCGCGGCCACCTTCTACCAGGTAAGCCTTGCGAAATACCTCTCGGAGCGCGGAGCGACCATGTACGGCTCATACACCTGCGTTCACTGCGAGAAGCAGAAGGAGCTTTTCGGGGGGGCCTTCGGCTACATAACCTACGTAGAGTGCAGCCGAAGCGGTCCCGACCCCGACCCCGACCTCTGCGCGGCCAAGAACATAAAAAGCTACCCTACCTGGGAAATCGGCGGAGAGTTCCACGAGGGGGTAAGGAGCCTCGAGCAGCTCGGGAGGATCTCGGGCTATTCGGGCAAGTGAAAGTTCCCCGCTACAAGGTGCTGCGATCACTTGCTATTTCTTTGACAAGGGGCTTTTATCAATTATTCTTACTTAGCATTCACGTTATATTGAGCCGCTACCGGGCGGCAGCGGGGTGAAGGGTGGAGAAAAGAAACGACGGGTTATCATTCATAGTATGCTGTAACAAGTTCGGCTGGACCAGGTCCTGGGGCATAGGCAGGGAACGGTTTCAGCTGCTGCTGGGCGCCCTTGGGGTTTTCGTGCTGGGCGCGCTTCTCTCCTTCTTTCTCTCATACAAGTTCTACGGGGACGCGCAGGATATCCGGGCGCAGAAGCAGGCCGAGATAGACGAACTGCTGAGCGCCGTCGAGGCGATGTCGCATGACATAATCGGGGACAAGAAACTTGAGGACAGGTTCATAAAAAGGGTCCTTCGTCTCGAGAAAAAACTTGCCTCCATGGAGAGGACGCTCTCTGAGAAAAAGCGGAGAAGAACTCTCCCCGCGGGAGGGAGCGGCTTCCGGACAAGCGATATCGGTCACGATTACTTTGACGCGGTGGAGAAGGACATAGACCGCCTCGCCAAGGTCCTGGACTTCATTCCTCTCGGAAAGCCCACCCGGGGAGGAATCTCCTCGCGCTACGGCTACAGGAAATCTCCCTTCTCGGAGGCCAGGGAGTTCCACGGCGGAATAGATTTCAGGGGAAAGATAGGAGACGCGGCCGCGGCAACGGCGGACGGGGTGGTTGAGAAGGCCAAGTACGATAAGGGCTACGGAAAGCACGTTATTATCAGGCACAAAAAAGGTTACAAGACTCTCTACGGACATCTCTCCAAGATAAGCGTCACCAAGGGCCAGAAGGTCGTAGCGGGAGAGAAGATAGGGGAAGTAGGATCAACAGGCCGCTCGACCGGGCCGCATCTTCACTACGAGATAATAAGGCACGGAAGAAGGATCAACCCTGAAAAATACGTAAGATAAGGGAAACCCCGCATGTACAACAGCAAGCAGAAGAACAAAAGCGGTAACCCGGGTGCCGTGGAAACGGTTCTGGGCGAAGGCGTGGTGTTCGAGGGAATCATCTCGTGCGAGGGATCGATGAAGGTTGAAGGCGAGCTCAAGGGAGACATAAAAGTCACCAGCTCAATCGTGGTGGGTCCTAACGGTTCGGTGACCGGGGACATAAACGCCAGAGAGGTCATCATATTCGGGAAAGTAACCGGAAAGATAGATGCCGAGGCGCTCGAGATCAAAAGCACGGGGGAAATAACCGGAGAAGTCCTGATCGAGACCCTGATAACCGAGGCCGGAGGAATCATGAGGGCGAAGTGCGAAATGAAAAGCCCCCCACAGAAAAGCCCAAAGGATAAAGGCCAGGTTCCCGGCCCCTCACAAGTCACTAAACCCTAGTGATGGTGGTGGTGGCTTCGGCGGCTTGCCTCCGGGGGATCAAGGACAGGCGCCGTAACCGATATCCGCGCGCCCGAGCGGAACTTTAACTCCAGAATCACGCTTTCTTTTATGTCGCCCGAGAGGCCTTCGAGCATCAAGTGATAGCCTCCCGGCGAGAGGGCAACCGACGTGCCCGCCGGAACCTCAATGGAAGCGACCTTCTTCATTGCCATTGAATCTTCCCTCATCTCTGTAACGTGAATCGAGGCCGAAGCGGAGCAGCTGCAGCCCGCCTCCACAAGTTCGTCTCCCGCCGAAGAGAGATTCTCGATAACCATGTAGGCCGCGGTTACGGAAGTCCCGGGGGGATTTTGCCTTACCCACGGGTCCTTAACGGAGATTTCCCCGTTACTCCAAGCCGGGGGAGCAACAAGAAGGAAAACAACTAAAACGAGCAGCACTCTTCTAACGTTCATGGGCACCTACAGGAGAAGACGTTTTACGTCGCCTGCGATTTTCTTCGGGTCAAGTTTTTCCTCGGGGTAGCGGAGCATCATCTCACCGCCGGGACCTATCAGGTAAACCGCGGGCGAATGAACCATGCCATAGTCCGATTCCGAGGTTCCCCGCTCCTTTGAATAAAAGGTCCCGCAGGCGTCGTTTACCTGCTTTATAATCTGCTCCGGACCGGTGAGACCGACTATTCGGTCGTGGAAAAACGGAATGTAGGCCCCGAGCCTGGCCACGGTGTCGCGCTGCGGGTCAACGGTTATGAAAAGTGCCGTGGCCCTCTCGTCTTCCACCAGATCAAGCACCTCTCCCAGCGTCCCCAGAATGGTGGGGCATATGTCCGGACAGTTGGTAAAGCCGAAGTTAAGCAGTATGACCTTGTCCGGGTGATGGGAAAGAGAAAACTCCCGGTTCCGGTGGTCGGTCAGGGAAAAATCAAAGGCGGGGCGGCGATACTCATCCCCGTGGAAGCTTCCCTTGTCAGTGCGAAGAAACCCGAGAACCGCAACCCACACAAGAGCGATCAGCGCCAAAGTGGTTAAAAGCCAGTAGTGCCGTTTCATTCCATGAGACTCCGTAACAGATCAGGGCAGGAAATATACATAAACTTTAGGATTAGACAAAAAAAGAGCGCCTCAGGGGGGCCGAGGCGCTCTTCATAACAAAAAGGAGGATGAAGGATGAGTATTGATCAATGTTTCTAATCAACGCTATAAATATAAGTAATTTACTTAAACTGTCAAGGGAAAATTAAAAAAATTTTAAAACAGCAATCGGGATAGGGGGAAACCTCGCGATTTCTCCCCTCCCACACCACCACGCGTACGGGTCCGTACGTGGCGGTTCGATGGATTTAAGCTACTGATTCCGGCTGCAGGAAACAAGTCCTAGCGGGAGTTTACCGTCTTCACGCTTGATTTTGCCATAGCTTACAAGTTCCTGTCAATGGCGACAAGTCGTAACCACCTGTTTTCATTTAAATTCTGATATTTTTTGCAGTACGTGTACAGACTTGTTGCACGTGA
>JAJDUA010000020.1 GCA_022826905.1 Candidatus Dadabacteria bacterium | reverse complement strand
TGCGCTATCGTTCCACCAACGCGCAGACACGACACCTTGAATTGCCTGCCGAATCTCAAGCTCTTGTTTTTTCCTCCGATTCTACCACAATCTCTCATCTGCCCCAAATACCCGCCACTACTAAACTGATGCTATACTAGTGAAAACACCGAAAATCCACATCGCCGACACTGGGCTTGCCTGCGCGTTGCTGAGGGTTGATGCCCCGGGCCTTATGGCAGATCGTTCCCTATTGGGTCGACTCCTTGAAACATTCGTTTTCCATGAACTGCGGCGCCAAGCAAGCTGGCATGATGACCTCTTGTCGTTCTACCACTATCGCGACCGTGACGGTGCAGAGGTTGACATCGTGATTGAACGCGGAACTATGGATGTGGCAGGCGTAGAAGTCAAGGCGTCCGGCACCGTGACCGGAACCGATTTCCGCGGCCTGCGCAAACTCAAAGAAACAGTAGGCAGCAGCCGGTTCAGAGGAGGAGTAGTTCTCTACGACGGAGAGGCGTCTGTCAGGTTCGGAGACGGACTCTACGCGGTGCCGATCCGCATGCTCTGGGAGAATCCTTAATTGAATTATTCCTGGAAGACAGCTTTTCCCGCCGTCGCGCGGAAAGTAATTTTAAGTTAGAATTTACCGGAATAACCGACCAGCCGAACGCACTACGGTCAACACAAGGAGGAATACTCTATTGGCAACGAAAACCGCTAAGAAGAAAGAAACCCATAGGAAATACTCTTCAATCTACGTAGAAGGGGCCCACAGGGCGCCGAGCCGCTCCATGTTGAGGGCCGTGGGCTTTACCGACAGGGATTTCAAGAAACCCGTCGTAGGAATAGCGTCGACCTGGAGCATGGTAACGCCGTGCAACATGCACATAGACCAACTTGCAAGACACGGGGCTGCGGGGGCAAACAAAGCCGGAGGCAAGTCCATAATCTTCAACACCATTACCGTATCCGACGGAATATCCATGGGAACTCCGGGCATGAGATACTCCCTAGTATCCAGAGAAGTCATCGCTGATTCGATCGAAACGGTGACCGCAGGAGAAGGCTTTGACGGCATCGTGGCCATAGGAGGATGCGACAAGAATATGCCCGGGTGCCTGATGGCAATGGCAAGGCTCAACAGGCCATCAGTGTTCGTCTACGGCGGGACGATACTTCCGGGCAACTACAGGGGAAAGGATGTGGACATCGTCTCGGTATTTGAAGCCGTGGGGGCCCACTCAAACAATGATATTACCGATTCTGAGTTAAAAGAGATCGAGTCCTGCGCCATTCCGGGAGCCGGTTCCTGCGGGGGGATGTACACCGCGAACACCATGGCTTCGGCGATAGAAGCCCTCGGGATGAGTCTTCCGAACAGTTCCGCTCAGGCAGCTGTTTCAAAAGACAAGGTGGCAGACTGTAAAAACGCGGGGGCGGCGGTCGTGAACCTGATAAGGGAGAACATAACGCCCCGGGACATCATGACGAAAAAGGCTTTCCTAAACGCCATAACGGTAGTTATCGCGCTCGGGGGCTCAACTAACTCGGTTCTTCACCTGCTCGCCATGGCGAACGCCGCCGGGGTGAAACTGACCATAGACGACTTCACAAGAGTCGGGAAGAAAGCTCCCGTCCTCGCCGACCTAAAACCCAGCGGACAGTACATGATGTCTGATTTCTGCAAAATAGGGGGGCTCACCCCGCTGCTTAAAATCCTGCTTGACGAGGGATTTCTCCACGGCGACTGCATGACGGTGACGGGCAAGACCCTCAAGCAGAACCTTCGGGGAGTGAAAAGATACCCCAGAGGGCAGAAGATAGTTCATCCGGTAAAAACCCCTATAAAGGAATCGGCCCACATAGTTATCCTCAAGGGAAATATCGCGCCTGAAGGAGCGGTGGCGAAAATAACGGGCAAGGAAGGGAACTCCTTTACCGGGAAGGCGATAGTATTTAACTCGGAGGAGCAGAGTCTTAAGGCGATTCTCAACGGAAGAGTGAAGAAAGGACACGTGATAGTGGTAAGGTATGAGGGACCCAAGGGCGGACCCGGGATGAGGGAGATGCTTGCGCCTACGGCGGCTGTAATGGGCAAGGGACTCGGAGGAGACGTAGCGCTTATAACAGACGGGCGCTTCTCAGGCGGAACGCACGGCTTCGTCGTGGGGCATATAACACCCGAGGCTATTGACGGCGGCACCCTGGCGCTCATAAAGAACGGGGACGAGATCACGATCGACGCCGAAAGCAGGAAAATAACCCTTAACGTGCCGAAAAGGGAAGTTGAAAAAAGAAGGAAAGCCTGGAAGAAACCGGCTGCGAAGGAAAAAACCGGCGTGCTGGCGAAATACTCAAGGCTTGTTTCCTCCGCATCCCAAGGCGCTGTAACCGACAGGGTCTAGGAGTGCTCCGCGCCGCGTATTGCCTATTTGCGCTGCGGGAATATACTTTTATTCCATGGAGTTGCTTCGTGGAAAAAACGTCGTAGTGGGGATAACAGGCGGAATCTCCGCCTACAAGTCCTGCGAACTTGTCAGATCCCTCGTTAGGGACGGGGCGGAGGTTCGGTGCGCAATGACAAAAAACGCCGAACGCTTTATAACCCCCCTGACTCTCCAGACCCTTTCCGGAAACAAGGTCGCCTCCAGTCTCTTTGACCTCACTTCCGAATCCGAAATAGGTCACATAAAAATCGCCGACGAGGCGGACGTCGTGGTGGTCGCACCCGCGAGCGCGTCCTTCATAGGCAAAATAGCCTCGGGGATAGCCGACAGCCTGCTTGCGACCGTCATACTGGCAACTAAAGCCCCCGTAATAATCTGTCCGGCAATGAACTCCAACATGTACTCAAATTCCATAGTGCAGGAAAACATGGAAAAGCTGAGGCGCCACGGATTCACCATAGTGGAGCCCGGTGAGGGAGATCTCGCCTGCGGGTGGACCGGCAGGGGAAGGCTTGCCGAAACGGAGGTTATCGCCCTTGAGGTGCAGAAGGCAGTCACGCCGCAGGACTACGCAGGAGAGAACATACTGGTGAGCGCCGGGGCGACCAGGGAGCACATAGATCCCGTAAGGTTCATATCCAATCCCTCGACCGGCAAAATGGGCTACTCCATAGCGCGGGCGGGATGGCTTCGCGGAGCACGCGCGACTCTGGTTTCGGGGCATTCTTCTCTTCCAGATCCCCACGGAGTGGAAGTGGTGCGAGTAACGGATTGCGACGAGATGTACGAGCGAATCCATGAGCGCTTCGAGCGGGCCCACGTAGTCATAAAATCGGCGGCAGTAAGCGATTACTCCCCCTGCGAGAAATCGGAGCAGAAGATAAAGAAATCGAGGCAAGAACTCTCAATCCCTCTTAAAAAGACCCGAGACATACTGAAATCGCTCGGCAAGGATAAAAAAAACAGGATCCTTGTGGGATTCGCAGCCGAGACGGAAAACCTCGTTAATAATTCCAAGAAAAAACTTAAGGAAAAGAACCTGGACCTCGTTGTTGCAAACGACGTTACTGCCCCGCAGGCAGGCTTCGGGGAAGATACTAATATCGCCTGGCTCGTTGACAGGGACAGAACTGAAGAACTTCCGCTCATGAGCAAGTTTGAACTCGCAAACAGAATCCTCGACAGGATAAAAGAAATAGAAAGGGGATGAGCTTCAAGAAGGATTCACGACCTGTCCTCTGAACACAGGTGGAACCTTCCGTAACCGATTACGGGAACTGTTCAGGAGTCAAAAGGTTCTCTTTCCCGCTGTTCCTGACTGGCACGCTCAGCCATAAAATCATCTGTAACACCCTCCCCTTCCAGAAAAAACGAGCCCCAGGCATGGCCAACAGGTGATAGCACCAAGTCATGACCAACAGTCCTTACGAAAACTTCCGTGACACCGTCTGGAAAACGCACCTCATCGGGAAGAGTTACAATTTGAGTTCCGTTATTTTTGGAAACTGACCCTTTAGCAGACACGACGGTTCTCCTCGCAATTTTATGCGTTTCATAAAATCACAACTTAGACAGAATATTCAAATATTCGTCTCTGGTCATATTTGCAGTACGCATGTTTCTGCGAATTATATCCAACCCTATTTCTTTGTACTTAGGAATCACTACTGGCCTCTGGCAATCTTCACGTTCCATAAGAACATGATTGCTATTGGCAATCCTGACTTCTGTAAAACCAGCCTTCTTGAATATTGCAACCTGCGTTTGCCATCTAGTTGGGGCGATCTTCAACTCTTCTTTCTTCTCGAACTACTAAGGGCATTAATATCTCTATAGGGTCCTCTTTTGACTCTTCCATGTCAGAACGATGCAGAAATCCAGACTCATTAAGAACAGCATAAAGAGTCCCTCTTCTGTAACAGCTTTCTATGAACAACTGCACCGCTTCACGGAAATTACCCAAGGCATCCTCTTTACTCTCTCCTTGAGTAACCACATCCAAGGCATCATTGGAAATTATGAAATGATCTCCATCTTTCTTAATTGAGTAGTGCAAAAACAAGCGGAATTCCGCAAAATTTCTCTTCACAGGATTTACCCTCCTAACATATTATACCTTATGAAGAAGCCTTCTGAAAAACAGCAGGTCACAGAACACATAAAGTAACACCGATTTTTATAAGGTCACATGGTTATCATTATCTTGAGACTCTCCTGCGGGTTCTCAGCAAGATCAAAGCCCCTCTGAATATCTCGCAACGGGAACCTGTGGGTAATCATCCTCTCCACATCGACAGCCCCTTTCCCTATGAGAGAAAGTGCATCCTCAAGGTCCCCGGGTGCCGCGGCGTATGAACTTACCATACGAACTCCCGACCACCAGTATTCGTTAAAGGGAAAATTAAGGGTGAATTCCGGGTCAGAAGGAGCAAAAAAAAGGATTTTCCCCGACGGGGAAACAAGTTCGAAGGCGCTTTTTATCGCGGCCCTAGCTCCGGTACAAACTATCACCAAGTCCGAAAGGTATCCCGAGTTGTTCTCTCTCACAAGCGAAGCGATATTGTCGTCGGAACTGAAAGCGGAGGTAGCCCCGAACTCCATAGCCTTACGAAGCTTATATTCGTTTGAGTCGGTCGTAAAAACCGGCCCCGCACCGAGATAAAGAACGTACTGAAGGCACAAAAGCCCCGCCGTGCCGCTTCCAAGAATCGTTACGCTGTCTCCACGCTCAAGCCCCGCGGCCCGAACCGCCCTCGTAACGCACCCTAGGGGTTCCGTGAACGAACCTTCCTCAAAAGAAATGTTGTACGGCAGATGAAAAACACCCCGCTCCACGTTCGGCGGCGCCACGCACACATACTCTGAGAAACCACCCGGATTAAAGCCTGATTTCCTTATCATGGGACAGTTAGTGTGCCTGTCGGTAAGGCAGTAACGACACTCCCCGCAGGGAACGTGATGGGTGGCCACAACCCTTTCGCCTACCCTGAATCTGCTCACTCCCGGCCCCGTTTTTACCACTTCCCCCGCAACCTCATGACCCAGCACCAAAGGAGCCTTCGGCACCCTGTACCACTCCATAAGATCGCTTCCGCAGATTCCGCTCGCTCTGATCCTGATGAGTATCTCTCCCTCTCCCGGATCGGGGCGGGGAAACTCCTCAATCCTCACGTCGCTGTTTGTGTGGTAGACTGCGGCAAGCATGCTAGGAACTTTCTTCTTTTAGTTCCGTGAAAAGCTCGTGGGCCTGCTTCGGGGTCATGTTCTCGTGAACGATCCCGCGGATCGCCCTTATGATCGCCACGGGGTTGTCGCGCTGCCAAATGTTTCTTCCCATGTCCACCCCGGCGGCACCTTGGGATAGGGCCTCGTGAGTCATGTTGAAAACATCCATCTCGGTGTCAAGCTTGGGACCGCCCGCGATCACTACGGGAACGGGACAGCTTTGGGTCACTTTCTCGAAATCCTCGCAGTAATAGGTCTTAACAAGACGCGCCCCGAGTTCCGCGCATATCCTGCAGCAAAGCGCCAGGTACCTCGAATCCCTTTTTTCAAGTTCCTTTCCGACAGCGGTTATCCCAAGAACCGGAATGCCGTACTTCTCTCCCTGGTTCACAAGCTCGGAGAGTCCCAAAAGGGTCTGTCTCTCAAACTCGGTTCCGACAAAAACGGAAAGCCCTACCCCCACAACGTTAAGCCTTATTGCTTCCTCGAAATCTACGGTAATTCCCTCGTCCTCAAGGTGCGGTCCTGCTATGCTCGTTCCCCCAGAGACCCTGAGCACTACGTTGGCCCCCGAGTCGGGATCGACCGAGGTTCTGAGCACTCCCCTTGTGAGCATTATGGTATCGGCGTAGGGAAGAAGGGGGGTTATGGTTTCTTTAGGAACCTCGAGGCGGTGGGTTGGACCCAAGAAGTAGCCGTGGTCAAGGGCGAGCATCACAGCCCTTCCGGTATCGGGCCTTATAATGCGGGCCATCCTGTTTTTCATACCCCAATCCATTAGAACACGTATCCTCCAATCGGCGTTTCGCTAAACTCTAGAGCACAACCTGTCGCATGTCAAACACGTCTTGGAGCAAAAAATTGGAACACAGACCTTTAAAATGCTGCACGAGGACTTTCCCGTTTCCGTCTGTAATTCTCATTGTTCTGATATATACTTGTTCCGCCTATACATCTACACCACAGGAGTGACTTTCAGTTCGATGACCAGAAAAGTCTTAAGACGAACCCTGAGCTTAAACACCCTCGTACTTATCGCGCCCCTGGCGTTTTTCCTGTCTTTTGCTGTTCTCTCGTGCGACAACGATGACGGCTCCCCGGAAGAAAGCGGCCCCAGGGTCGGAATTGTATATGACAGCGTGGGAAAAGGCGACGGGTCATTCAATGATTCCGCATATGAGGGAATTAAAAGAGCCCAAGGGGAACTTGGAGCGGTGGTGAGCGAGGAAACGACCGATGGAATGGAGAGCAACCGCGAGGAGTTGATTCAGTCTCTAGCCGAGGACAATGATCTTGTAATAGCGGTTGGATTTTCATTTGAGGATTCAATTAAAAAAGTCGCGGCCGCCAACCCTGACACCAATTTCGCAGGTATAGATATCCTGCAGAGAAATAACTCGCCGGCGAATTTCGCAAGCCTAGTCTTTAACGAGGCCGAGGGATCCTTTCTGGTGGGCGTCGCGGCCGCCCTTAAAAGCGAAACCGGCAAGGTAGGCTTCATCGGAGGAGTATGCGGAACCCCAGACAGGCTCATTGAAAAGTTCGAGGCCGGATTCGTCTCAGGCGTTTTGGCCATGGTAAAAGGGATTAACAGGAACATGGAAGTCGAAACAGTCTACCTTTCCCAGTTCTCCGATCCGCAGAATCCTGACGGGCCGCCCGACATAAGCGGTTTCTTTAACCCGGAGGGAGCCAAGGAAGCGGCGGAAGGAATTTTCAGCGGCGGTTCGGATGTCGTTTTTCATGCGGCCGGGGGATCGGGAGCAGGGCTTTTCGAAGCCGCTAGGGAATTCAGTTCGCAGGAGAACAACTCCAAGGTCTGGGCCATAGGCGTCGACTCGGATCAGTACGGAACCAGCGAAGAATCCGTGCGGGAATACATACTGACCTCGATGCTTAAAAGGGTGGACACGGCCGTCTACAACATCATCAAGGCCCAAAGGGACGGCGAATTCTCAGGCGGGACCGTAAACCACGACCTCGCAAACGACGGAGTGGGCTACGCCACGTCGGGAGGATTCGTAGATGACATCAGGGAACTGATCGAGGGTCAGAAAGCCTTCATAGTCCGCAACCTGTTTGATGTCCCGACCGCTCCCGTTAAAGGCTGCCGGGAACCGCAGATCTATAATCTGCGATATTAGCACCACGCGAACCGCCCTCACCGTGCAACATGCAGGGTCACATGGCAACTTGAACTAGAGCGCTGGGAGTTTCTGTTCGCTGATGTCGAAGCGGCAAACTCTCGGAGGACGCAATCGCAGACATCGCGAAAGCCACATATCCGATTCGTCCTATCATCTCACGTTTTGTGAAGATGTATTGACCGTGGCCAGTTAATTGTATGCATTTACAGGGCAGACACTAGAGCTCAGAACAATCCTCGAATCAAGACACTGTCCCGCCGATTTTTCATATCGCCACTTGACCTGAA
This sequence comes from Candidatus Dadabacteria bacterium, assembly GCA_022826905.1. Lineage (GTDB taxonomy): Bacteria > Desulfobacterota_D > UBA1144 > Nemesobacterales > Nemesobacteraceae > Nemesobacter. The sequence continues at coordinate 9,157 of JAJDUA010000020.1, read as the reverse complement.
AATGAACTGTACCGGCGGAAAAGTTTTGCTCGCTTCTGAGAATCCCGGAGTCCTGCAGAGAGGTTTTTCCATTATTGCGCATTAGAATCACCTGAGCAGACACAACGGCGATGTTTTTGCACTTGAACTCAGTGGTACTTTTATGTTTTACTTAGATTTAGGGTTGTGGCGATTTCGGGTCGCTATTTTAACGTACAAATAACCATGGAGGTAACGATGAATTTCAAAATTCAGAGAGTAATTTTAAGCTTCGTGCTTTCAGTGTTTTTTGCCTTGGGGCTTGTTTTTTCATTCGGCATGGAGGCATCCGCTGATCACGGGGAGGGGGGGGGCAGAGTCGCAGAAGACGTTGATTCCACCAAGAAAGAGCACGTAAGCGAATTTCTTGATAACGTAGTAGGTTATTATGAAGAAGCTTACGACAGACACCCACCAGATGCCTTCAATGCGCTGATCAGAGAAGTCAATATATACAACAGGGCGGTAAGACTGGAAGGAGACTACAAGCACGGAGAAGTCTATTCTTTAAGCATAAATAACAGAAATATAGTAACGAATCACGCAAGATATCCCAATCTGTTCGGTTATGAGTTTGACCCAGATGCCATGGGTTCTGATGTCGCAAGCACTATAGACGCTTTGATTAAAGGCGCAAACGATGCGCCTCAGGGTATGAACCACTGTCAAACTTACGATCAAGTCGGAAGATATGCCTGCGCGCGCAGGGTAAATGATCCCTACGGCGGACATTTAACATTCATAGCGGGACTTCGACACTCTGGAGATGATTCCGCTTTTTCTCCTCCCAACTGTAACGGGTTCGAGCTTGAAACTTCAGCTGAGTATGTACATGAAGATCCTACAGACGCAAATCTTGAAGCTTACGTAAAAGGGGTTATCGAGGTAGCTCAAAATCAATTTGCAAGAACAGTATTCGCATCAGCAAAAGAATTTCCAGATCTTACAGGTCCGGCACGTACGTTTGACATACTCAGAAGAGCGTATGACCAATCCGCTTGCTACAGAATAGGAGATCTCAAGCATGGAAACATATATACCTTCATTATGGAGGCGGAAGCGGATCCGGAAGAACCCGCCGCAGTGATTATAAACGGGAACAACTTTGATCTTAACGGCACCAATCTGGAACTGAACGATGACAAACTGTCAGGAGAGCAGAATATAGCAAGGCTGTTTATCCAGGAGCTGGGGAACGTGGAAATTGGAAGCTCCACTTACGTGAATTATCACTGGGATGACCCCACGAACCCTAACGATAACGTTGCGAACTTTCTTGAAAACGGGAAGGTTCCCGGCACTTCATGCAAGAGAAGCTATATTGAGGTGGCAAGCATAACCGGGGCGGTGCCGGGGGCCGATCCCACCCTGTACATTTTCGGCTCCGGAACTTATCCCGGAGATGATGTCTGCGAGGCTGAAGATGATGACGGAGGATGCGCGATCGCGGGTACGGGGCATACGTACAAGGGCGCGCTGCTTAACCTGTTCGTTATGGCCTTCGTTATGTTCCCGGTTGCCCTCCTCAGAAGGCGCATGTAGAAAGTCCCCGGAAATACCGGCCTCTCTGCCGGTAAAGATTTGCTGAACAGGGGTGGCCTTTGAGTCTGCCCCTGTTTTTTTCAGGATCTGAAAGCACCCTGTTACCAGACCCGAGATCAGCATAATCAATGTCGGAATATTCCCCCGGCAGTCATCTTCCGGGAATTCTTTATTATAATTCAAGAACTATGAGCGATACGGAAACAAGATGCGGTGTTTTCATTGACGGCGAAGCAGTGAACTTTTGACAAACTCGGCCGCGGCCCTGAACCCCTCAAGCGCCCGCGATATGTGATCTTCCGTATGTGTAGCCATAAGCGACGCTCTTATCCTGCATTTTCCGGCGGGAACCGAAGGGGGCCTTACGGCTGGAGTGTAAATTCCCCGCTTGCGAAGCGCCGAGGCCAGTTCAAGGGTGACTTCCGGTTCTCCGGTCAACACGGGCACGATCGCACTCTGGGACGGAAGCACGTTAAATCCCATATCGCAAAGACCCGCCTTGAACGTATCTACAAGATCCTTTAGATGCTTTCTTCTCTGCGGTTCACCCTCTATGATGCCGATCGCCTCGATTGACGCGGCCAGAGAAGCGGCTGGGAGGGAAGTATCGAAAATGTAGCTTCTCACCCTGTTTCGTATGAAGTCAACGAGGCTTCGGCTGCCGGCAACGTATCCCCCCAGGGACCCAACGGCTTTTGACAGAGTACCCATGACCACGGGGACTCTGTCCTCGACCCCGAAATGCTCGGTGGCTCCGCTTCCCTTCTCCCCAAGAACTCCCATCGCATGGGCCTCGTCCACCATTAGCATGCAGCCGTGGCGCTCGGAGATCGAGCAGATCTCCCTGAGGTCTGCGAGGTCCCCGTCCATGCTGAACACTGTGTCCGTTACTATGAGCTTCTTTCCGCCACCCCGGCTTCGGCAAACCATGCGATCGAGGCTGTCCGTATCGAGATGGGGATACACATCTACTCTCGCCCGGGAGAGCCTGCAGCCGTCTATTATGGATGCGTGGTTAAGCTCGTCGCTGAACACTGTGTCCCCTTCCCCGACCAGCGCGGCGATCGTGCCGACATTCGCGAGATAGCCGCTTGAGAAAAGAATCGCGGCCTCGGTCGATTTGAACTCCGCTATTTTTCTCTCAAGCTCGGCGTGAAGATCGGAACTTCCGCTCACGAGCCTCGATCCCCCGGAACCCGTACCGTACTTGGCAAGAGCCTCGGCCGCCGCATGCACAACCCTCGGGTCGGTCGAAAGCCCCATATAGTTGTTGGAAGCGAGAAGTATGTGCTTTTTCCCGCCGATCAGTATTTCGGGAGACTGTCCCGAGGCAATCTCCGTAAGCATCCTGAAAAGATTCTTCCCCCGTATGGATCTTAACTCATCTTCAATCCACTCAAGAGAATCGGGGATCTCCATCCGCACTAGCCCTCTTCGGTTACCTTTTTTATGGAGAGATAAGTCGCCCGCAAAAGCTTCGCGAGATCATCCATCTCGATTCCCACGGGAGGCATTAGCACGACCACGTCTCCGAGAGGTCTTATCAAAACCTCGTGCGAGAGTGCCTCCTCGGCTACCCGCCACCCCATTCTCTCCCCAGCCTTGTAGGGCTTCTTAGTCTTTTTGTCGCTTACAAGCTCGATTCCGACCATAAGCCCCTTGTTTCTCACGTTTCCGACGTGGGAGAGACCCTCGAACTCTCGAAGTTCGTCTTCCAGAAACCCAATTTTTTCGGAAAGGGAAGCCAAGGTGTCGTTATTTCGAAAGGCCTCAAGATTGCCCGTAGCAGCCGCACACGAAAGAGGGTTTCCAGAGTAGCTGTGTCCGTGAAAGAAAGTCTTGAACTCCTCGTAGTCTCCCAGAAATTCCTCGTAGATCTCGTCGGTGGTTATTGTCGCCGAAAGCGGAAGGTACCCCCCGGTCATTCCCTTTCCGAGAACCATCATGTCGGGCATCACGCCGTCGTGTTCGCACGCGAACATCTTGCCGGTTCTGCCAAAACCGGTCGCCACCTCGTCAACTATCATAAGCACGTCGTAGCGAGTGCAGTATTCTCTCACTTTTGCGAGATATCCGTCTGGAGCTACCACCATTCCTCCTGCAGCCTGAACGCATGGCTCCAGTATGACGGCGGCTATCTCCTCGTGGTTCTCCCTTAGTATTTCTCCCATTTCGTCCGCACACGCAATCCCGCATCCCGGCCAGGTCTTTCCGAGCGGACACCTGTAGCAGTAATAGGAAGGAGCCCTGAACGTCTTGAAGAGAAGCGGTGAGAAAGCCTTGTGGAAAATATCGATTCCCCCGACCGAGACGGCCCCCAGAGTGTCGCCGTGATAACCGTTATCAAGGCACAAAAACGCTTTTTTCTCCGGCTTTCCTTTGTGCGACCAGTACTGAAACGCCATCTTGAGCGCAACCTCAACGGCACTTGCCCCGTCGCCAGAGTAAAACACCTTCTTAAGTCCCGGCGGGCAGATCTCCACAAGTTCTTTGGCAAGTTCCGCCGCGGGGGGATTGGTTATACCGAGAAGTGTGCTGTGGCTTACCATCTCAAGCTGTTTTTTTATGGCCCCGTCGATCTCAGGCACCGCGTGGCCGTGGATGTTGACCCAGAGAGATGAAACGCCGTCTATGTATTTTTTTCCCTCGGAATCTATTAAGTAGGAGCCCTCCGCGCGCTCGATCACTATGGGGTCCTTGCGCACGTAGTCCTTCATCTGGGTAAAGGGGTGCCAAACGAATTCCCTGTCGTAGGACCCTATCTGTTTTGATCTGTCGCTCATCTCGGTCCGTAAGAGGCACAGGATGCCCCAAGCGAAAAGAATATCATGAAAACGCCGCGGGGGGACTAGTTGAGAATTTCCTTTCTGACCGGCATCTGCAAATCATCAAGCATCCGGAGGTCTTCCTTAGGCGTGCGCCCGGGAGTGGTTAGGTAGTTGCCGAGGATCATGGCGTTTGCCCCGGCCACAAGTCCCATGGCCTGGAGATCCCTCAGCGTCACTTCCCTTCCCCCAGCCGTCATTATTATCTTGTCCGGAAGCACAAGCCTGAAAATCGAAATGGTCCTTACGGCTTCAAGCGGCTGTATGGTCTCAAGGTTCTCAAACGGGGTTCCGGGTCTTGGGTCAAGGAAGTTTATAGGGACCCAGGTGGGGTCAAGATCCCTTATCTCGAAGGCAAATTCTACTCTCTGGGCGATCGTCTCTCCCATGCCCAGTATTCCGCCCGAGCAGAGATTCATGCCGGTTTCCTTTACCAGAAGAGCGGTCTTCAGCCTGTCGTCGTAGCTGTGGGTTGTGCATATGCTGGGGAAATGGCTCCTGCAGGTCTCGATGTTGTGATTGTACCTCCACACCCCGTGGTCTCTGAGCTCGTAGGCCTGTTCTCTGGTAAGATCCCCCAGTGAACATCCGACCTTGAGATTAGTTTCCGCGCAGAGAAGATCAACGGCTTCTAGAACCTTCTTGAATATTCTCGGCGTCGGGCCCTTGGCGCTTATGACTATGCAGAAATCCATGGCACCCATCTTCTCCGCCTGCCTTGCAGCTCCGAGTATTCTCTCCGCTGCCATAAGCGGATGGGCTTCGACCTCAGTATCGAAATGGGCGGACTGGGAGCAGAAAGAGCAGTCCTCGGGACAGTTCCCCGTCTGGGCACTTATTATGGAGCGCAGAAACACTCCGTCGCCCTTGTACTTGAGGGTCACTTTTCTCGCAAGAGATATGAGTTCTGAAAGCCGCTCCCCGGAAAGTTCCGTGAGCGCGAGAGCGTCTTCAAAGGTTATCTCTTCTTCTTTTTCAAGAAGTTTTTCTGAAACTACATCAAGAATGTCTATTTTTGGTTGCCTCTGAGTCCTGAGTCTAGGGGAATCTAGGTTACAGAAACGGGCGGGGTTGTCAAACCGGGCCGCCCGCGGGCGATGGGCCGTTTAGTCGGGCATCCGAAAGTGCGTTTGCCGGATTCTCCGCGGAGCGAACTATCCTGCCGCCGCTTTTCCGTATGAAACATTCGACCCGGAGGTTAAGGGAAGGGGCGGAGGAGTTTTGGGGTGCCTGTATGCATGATGGAAGATCAGCGCAAGTTCATTTCAGGTTGCAGTGTGATGCAGGAGGAACAGGATGTGGATATGGCAGGGAACTGTTGATTTAGTCCTCTCAATGTTATATTTGATAATAAAAATCCTTGCTGGCTGGCCAGTTGCTTTTGGACTGCACTCAAAGTTCCCGGCAAAGCGCCAGGCAACGTCTTTCGAATTTAACTCTTAAGTCTTTGCCAAAGCAGGCGTGAGAGATGGAGAAAACAATTTCAGGCGAAGAAAAATATTTTCACAATACGGGCTTGGAATGCAGCATCAGGTTTAGCAACACCTTGCCGTTGACGAACCGCAACGACAATCCTTGGCACTGTCAAGGCGAGAGGTTCGCAGGATGAAATCGTCTCCCATGCATATTCTCGGCGGGCTACATTCCAAGATACTTTCCTCGCTGTCGCTTCCGGCGCTGTCGGCCGGGATCACCTCGGGTCTCAGTCTGCTGGTCATTGAGGTTGCCTTTGGGACATTTATATTCTCCGGAGCGCTGGCCCCTTATTCCTCCCAGGGCATCGGCCTGATACTGTTCGGAAACTTCGCCGCGTGCCTGCTCATCGCTCTTGCAGGCGGGTACCGCGGTACGATCGCAGGGCTCTCTCCCATGCTTGTGCCCGTGATGGCGACCATTGCGGCCACGATGAAGGCGGATGCCCAGGCACTCTTCGTGACCACGGCGTGCGCGCTGATAATCAGTGCCGTGGTGACGGGGATATTCTATCTTCTGGTCGGTCGGTTCCGAATTGCCAACCTGCTGCGCTTCATCCCGTATCCGGTGGCGGTAGGATTCGTGGCCGGGGTCGGGGGGATTGTCTGCCTGGCAGCCTTGTCCCTGATGGGGGTAAACCTGGATTGGCAGGCAACGGGGCTGCTGGAGCCAACTGTGCTTTGGAAATGGTTCCCTGGCGTCGCCTATGGGATAATCTTGTATGGTGCCATCAGGCGCTGGGAAAATCCCCTGATCCTGCCGGCAAGCGTTCTGCTCGCAATCGCCGCGTACCATCTCGCTCTTTCCGCCCTCGGGATTTCCGGCGCCGAGGCCAGGGCGGAGGGACTGCTTCTTGTCAGCACGGCCAAGGGGAGCCTGTGGTGGCCAGCGTTGTGGCCGGCCGACTTCACACACGTGGATTGGCCCGCGATCGTCGGACAGATACCAAACATGATGATGCTTGTCCTTATTGCTCTTATCTGCGTCATTGTGGATATCGCCGGACTCGAGGTTGCCGTGGATGAGGATCTGGACTGGAACCGTGAGTTCCGGGCGACAGGCCTTGGCAGTATCGTTGCCGGATTCGGCGGGGGGACGGTGGCGAACATCATCGTTTCCGCATCGCTCCGCAGCAAGCTCTTCCGCGCTACCACCAGAATGACAGGAGTAATCGCAGCCTGCGTCGTCGGGGGTGCGCTTTTGTTTGGCGACAAAATGCTGGAACTGGTGCCGACCGCGTTTGTCGGCGGCATGCTGGTCTTCGCCGGTCTGATTATGCTGGACCAAGGGCTGGTGAAGAGCCGAGAACGCCTGCCCGGGCCGGAATACGCAATCATTCTCCTGATTTTCGTCATCATCCTCTCCTTCGGCCTGCTCGAGGGCGTGGCCGCCGGCGCGGTGGCCACCCTGGTGTTCTTCACCGTACGTCTCAGCCGGGTGAATACGATCGCATCGCACTTCACCGCACGCGAGCATCGGAGTAAAAAGACCCGCCCGGTCCCCGATCGTGCCATCCTCCTGGCGGAGGGCGACCGGGTGCAGACGTACCAGCTTCAAGGATACATTTTTTTTGGCAGTGCCAGCACCTTGGCCAACCGTCTCAAGAAGGCTCTCGACGGCCCATCGCGGCCTGCCTGTCTGATGATTGACTTCTCCGACGTTTCCGGGTTCGACTTTTCGGCGGTGAGCGTGGTTGCCCGATTCCTCCAGCGGGCAAACGCAGAGGGGGTGCGTGTGGCTTTGAGCGGCCTTTCAGAGAAACTGAGGTTCAGTCTGGAGAGGAACATCGCTCCTTCGGTGTTTGCGGAGTTGTGGCTGGAATCGAACGCCGACCACGGCTTGGAGCGTTGCGAGGACTTCATCATCGCGATGTGGAAATCGGATGTGATCACGATGGAGCAAAAGCACGCCTCGTTGCTGGAACACATCGTCGATGACCTTGAACGCTATCTGGAGCGGCAGGTTCGCTTCGAGGACCTCATCGAAACGCTTCGGCCGTGGCTGACCCCACAGAACTATGCCGCCGAGGATGTCATCGTAGGACCGGATGTCTCAAGCGAAGGCTTGCAGCTATTGTTATCGGGCCGCGCCTCCGTCTACGATTCCCAAGGTCTGCGACTCCGCCAGTGCGGCCCCGGTGACGTGATCTGGCCGTCCAATCCGGTAGCTGACAGGCAAGCAACGGTAGTTGCAGACGAATTATGCTCCGCAATGCTGCTCACCCCTAACGCCCGGAGTTGGATCGAGAAACACCAACAGGGATTGGCAATCGAGTTGTATCGATACATGCTTGCCGAGCACTTAAGCACTGAGACGGACGAGACAGTCGACCCCGAGGGGGGGGGCACTTGATAATTCTGTAGCGTCCGGGACCTTTGCGCCGGTATTGGGCCTGTGCGCCCTCTTTGACCGTTTCCCGCACCATGCCCCGAAGCATAACTCCGCTCACCGGTTCAGTTACCTTCGCCTTGACTCTCCTGCTTCCCCTCTCCCTGATTCCTACCACGGGAACCTTGTCTTGCGCTCCAGCCCCTACTATGCTGGGCTTCCTTGACTTGTGCATGTTGTGGTACTTTCCGCCCATGTAGGTTTCATCCACTTCCATCGGAGAAACGAACTTGGCGTCCTTCTGGTCGTCAAAGGCTTTTCTTGTCCTGTGAGCGAGGAACCAGGCGGTTTTCTGCGTAATGCCGAGATCCCTTGCCAGTTTACAGTTGGACACGCCTTTGAGGTTCGTATTGAGCAGGCAGATAGCCATGAGCCACTTGTGAAGGGATATCCTGCTCTCTGCCAGAATGGTTCCGGTGCGAACGCTGAAGCGCTTGCGGCAATCTTTGCAGCGATAAGGCATTTTATCCTTTGCCGTTACAGTCCTGATACTCCCGCAGTGCGGACAATGCCTGTTTTTGCTGTTTTTTCCCCACCGTCTTTCGGCAAAGAACTTTTCGGCGGCCGTCTCATCGGGGAAGTGCTGAAACATCCGATAAAAGCTGACCTTCTCTTTGTTTTTCATGGGAATATGCACAAATAACGACAAACTGCCCGCGAACAAGAAAAAATCAATAATATCAGAAAGATAAAGTAACATCAGGGGGGGGGCAAATTAATACCTATGGGCAACTAAGTATATAATCCCCTGTTTCTGCTCTTGCAACTTGTTCTAGTATAGCATCCGTTCAGTATTGAGGGTTTTTCAAGTTTGAGATATTGAGGTAATATTGAGGAAGAACATGGGCAAGTTAAGACCTGAGGAACACAAGCTGTCTGTCCGCATTTCGGTGGAACGTTGCGCGGACGTT
>JAJDUA010000037.1 GCA_022826905.1 Candidatus Dadabacteria bacterium | reverse complement strand
GTTTATATGACATCTGATAACCTCCTATGGTTAGCACTTTAGAGATTATCCTTGTCGCTTGGCCCTTTCAAATGAGGTGTGAGCCTCAAAGGGCTATAACCCTGCTATCAGGGGTGTTGCACTTCGTACTTCAACGGGCGAAGGGAAAAATGAAACTATATATCGAACAATACGAAGAAGCCGCAGCGGACTTCGACAGGGTCATAGACCTCGACGCAGAAAAGGACATGGCCTACTACAAAAGAGGGGTCGCGAAACTTGGCCTCGGGAAATACGAAGAAGCCGTAGCGGACTTCGACAGGGTCATAGACCTCGACGCAGAAAAGGACATGGCCTACTACAAAAGAGGGGTCGCGAATGTCGGCCTCGGGAAATACGAAAAAGCCGTGGCGGACTTCGATAACTCTCTAATACTCAATCCCGAAAACATCCTGGTCCAGTACTACATGCAGGCCGTGAAATGCGCGCTCAAAGATTCAGGAACCGGGAATTACAGCGACGAGTCCTCCGAAGACTATTCGGCCTATATCGGCAATGAAGCCGCGAGATACAGGAGCGAAAAATTAGGAGACGCCGTTATCGATCTCGGTAAAGCCATAGAGCCCGACCCTGAAAACGCTCCGGCATTCCTTAACAGGGGGGCCTTCAAGTGCGACCTCCTGCAATACGAAGAGGCTTTGGACGACCTTGATAAAGCCATAGAGCTTGATCCCGAAGACCCTTACGCCTACTACAACAGAGCATGCGCCAACAACGGTCTCGGACAGCATGAAAAAGCGATAGGCGACCTTGACAAGGCCATAGAGCTTGATGCCGAAGACCCGTTTTCCCACTACAAAAGAGCGGATGTCAACAGAATGCTCGGGCGGACTGAAGAGGCCATAGCAGATCTCGATGAAGTCATACGCATTTCTCCAGAAGACATAGGCATACGTTACGAAAGGGTCTGGGCCAACAGAAGACTCGGGCGGACTGAAGAGGCCATAGCGGATCTCGGTGAAGTCATACGCCTTTCCCCACGGGATCCGGAGGCCTATTGCGAGAGGGGATGCATAAAAAACGTGCTCGGGCGGTACGAAGAAGCCATTGACGACTTCAACAAATCCGCGGACATTGAAGATTCGTACGTCGAGTACGACAGGGGATTCGCCAATGCGTGCCTCGGACGATATGAAGAGGCCATAGCGGACTTCGATGAAGCCGAGAACATATCCCCCTCAGACTATTACATCTACCATGACAGGGGATGCGCCAAAAACGCGCTCGGGCGGTACGAGGAAGCTGTTTGCGATTTTGACGAGGCCATAGACACAGAGCCCCGGTTCGCACTGTCCTACCTGTTCAGGGCCGTCGCGAAAAAAAATATCGGCAGGGAAAAGGAAGCGGATGCGGATTCAGCACGGGCGGCTGACATTGATCCGTCCCTTGACATCGAACGGTACGTACTTGAGCATGAAGCCGTTATCAGGGGAGAGAGAAAGCTTTCCCCGTCACATCTCGCGGGACCGGAGTAGGCGGACGGACATGCCACCAATGCCTCGCCGCCTGAGGAACCAGGAATAAAGACCGGGAGGGAGGGGGGAGAAAAACGAAAATGAAAAAAAGAAAAACCCGGACAAAAGACAGAGCGGCGCGAAGCGCCCGGAAAAAACTTGCCAGAAGCAAAAAAATGAAATCATCAGCCCGCAAGAACCGCGGCGCAAAGCATCCGGACGGAACGGAGAGCCTCCGCCTGGCCAAGCCCAAAGGACTCACACATGAACAATACGAAGACTGTATCTCGACTCTCAGGGAACTTGACACGGCCATTGCTCTTGATCCCGAAGACAGTGAGGCAATCTGTCTCCAAGGAACATGCAACATGTTCCTTGAACGCTATGACAAGGCTATGGAGGGTTTTGACGAAGCCATACGCCTTGATCCCGACTCCGCAAATGCTTTTATGTGGCGGGGAATTGCCAACCAGAATCTTAAACGCTACGACGAAGCTCTTAACGACTTTGACATATCCATACTCCTTGACCCGGAGTGCGCCCTCGCCTACCACAGCCGAGGCACTGTAAAAATGACTCTTGACCGCCACAATGAAGCAATAGAGGATTTTGACGAAGCCATACGCCTTGATCCCGAAGAGTCGGACTCGTATCTGGAAAGGAGCAGAGCCAAATCCGCCGCATGCCTCCATGAAGAGGCCTTTGCCGATCTTGACAGGGCCGCGAGCCTGTGCGGGGCGGACGCTGAGATTCTCGACGCCAGAGCGCATGCCAGGGCTTTTCTCGGGCAATGGGACGAAGCGATAGAGGATCTTGACAGTGCCATACGTCTTGACCCGAACTCCGCGTCCCTCTACAACAACCGCGGCCTTGCCAAAGACGCCATGGAACGCCACTTCGAGGCAATCAGGGACTATGACAGGTCCTTGCGCCTCGACCCGCGCAATCCTTCTACACGCGTCAACCGCGGATTAGCCAATGCGGCCCTCGGGCGGTACGAAGAGAGCATAGAAGACTACAACCGGGCAATCCGAGACGACCCGGATTCAGTGGATGCATACAGCAACAGGGGAATGGCCAGAACAGAGATCGCACTTGACAGAAGGGATCCCGCCCTATTTGAAAAAGCGGCGGACGATTTCACAAAAGCGATCGAAATTGATCCCACATCCCTTAATTCTTACCGCGGTCGCGCATCCCTAGAAATTGTTCTGAGACAATATGAAAAAGCGGTTAACGATCTGAATCTTGTGATAGAACTAAGCGGGGAGCAGGCTCCGGATTATCTTAACCGCGGGGTGGCAAAAATGGGGCTTGTCATGTACGAAGAAGCTATAGAAGATCTTGACGCGGCAGTCGGTCTTGACCCAGAACTCGCCATAGCTTACAGCGCCAGGGCCAAGGCAAAAGAGCTTATGGGCAGAAAAAAAGAGGCAGAAGACGACCTGGCTCGGGCAGCAAGCATTGACTCCAACATCGCAAAGGTGAACTGGGTCATGTTTGATGACGAACCGCAGCGTCACGACACATAACGCCGTCGGGATTCCAACCGGGTTTTGGGCCCCCGCGGTGAAGGGCCCGCTTTTTGCAATCCTCCGGTACGACTGTATGATTTTCCGGGTCGCAAAGCGTGACGGAAAAAACCTTTCCTCGGCAGACAGGCCGCGACGGAGCCGACAATTCCGCGGCGGCAGAAGAACACATCATCGACCGCCGCAGCGAGAGAGGAGTTAAATGAAGAAAAAAAGCTTGGAACGCGCCAAGGACAGGCAGTGGTTTAGAGTACTGCCGACCGAACCAAGGCACCATGCAGACACCATAGCCTCAGGTTTTTTGCGGAAGCCACGCATATAGTCAGCATACACGCTTAAGAGAAAGCATGAGGAAAACCTGAAAAGAAAGAAAACGATGCCGCCAACTCGAGGCTTAAGAGGGATTGCATGGGAACGCGTTTATCCGATGCGAAGTTCTCAGTGCACGCGTGGGTAATATCAATTCCGTATGTCGCAACCCCGCATTATGGTATTAATCTCTTCAGGAGAAGAGAATCCGAGGTTTATCGCAAAGCCAAGATGAAAGAAAAATCCGACAGGGCTGCCCCCACTCTCAGGCTTGTGAAAAACAGCGAGGAAAAAGAACCATCGGGCGATGCCAGAAGCCGGGCTCTTGAGAGCTGCGCCCGCGGGCGAGACGAGCTTAGCTGGGAGAAGTACAAAAAAGCCGTTTACTTCTTTGATCAAGCAATATCGCTTGACCCGGAACTCCCGGACGCGTGGACCGGGCGCGGCAGGGCCAGAACAATGACATTCTCGCATAAAGAAGCTATGGAGGATCTTGACCACGCAATCCGTCTTGACCCGGCAAGCGCGGAAGCCTACTCCTGCCGGGGTTACCTCAAGTTTGAGATGGAACTGTTTGAGGGAGCTTTGGAAGATCTGGATCACTCGATCCGTCTTGATCCGGACAACGCCGATGCCTACTTCTACCGCGCGTGGACCAAGGAAGAACTTGATATCTGGCGGAACACGCCGGACGAAGATCTTGCCCTCATAAAAGAAGCCTCGGACGACTATGATTCGGCGATCCGCCTTGACCAGAACAATGCGCAAGCCTATTACAAACGCGCAGGCGTGAGGGAAATACTCGGCCGCTACGAGAAAGCCATAGACGACTACAAGGATGTTCTCCGCCTGGATCCCGAGTTCTATCCCGCTTACGGCGATATCGGGGACGCCAAACTCCGTCTCGGGCGCTACGAAGATGCCATAAGGGCTTATAATCAGGTTATACAGTTTTCTTCCGAAAATCCCTGGGGTTATTACGGCCGCGGCCGCGCCAGACAGGAACTCGGGCACCTGATGGACGCAATGCTTGATTACGAGTCGGCCCTTGATCTGGAACCCCAGCTTATCGAGGCAAGAAACTACCTCGCCTCCGCTCAAAGAGAGTTCCGAGAAAACCGGGAGTCCGGCGGAGAGGAAAATAATTCATGATATCCGAGCGGGCGCTTCGCGAGAAACTGCGGAAAATTGAAAATCTGTTCGCAGGTGCGAGCACCGAGGGAGAGAGAACCGCCGCCGGTCTGGCGGCCGAACGCATACGCGAGCGTCTGCGGAAATTCGCCCGCGAGGAAAAGGAAACCGAGATGAAGTTTTCGATACCCGATCCGTGGCAGTTCAAACTGTTTGCCGCGCTTTGCCGCCGTTACGGACTGACGCCTTACCGCTATCCCCGGATGCACAGTCAGACCGTCCTCATCCGGGCGCCAAGCAGTTTCGTCGAAGCGGTGCTTTGGCCCGAGTTTGAACAGCTGGCCGAAGCACTTGCTTCCCACCTCTCCGAAATCACCGACAGGATTATCCGCGAGGAAATTCACAGCGAGACACGGGGACCGGAAAAAAGAAGACGATAACGCCCGGGCTGATTACGCGAAAATTTTATTGAAAGGCGTTTCGTCATCCATGCCTCCCCCAGTTCAGATGCCAGATGCCTTCGGACCGCAAGATACAGGGAATTGTGGTCCTTTTTTTGCAATCCGTGAATATACTTGTACCATTTTCATGCTGATGCGTCCTGCGGGAGATTTTCTCTCTCAACACATCCCCTCTCGCACTCAGAAATAACCGCAATGAAGAAAAGGAAGTCAGGTTCCCACAAGAAATCCCCAAACAGGGAACCGAAGTTCTTAGGCTGGAAAACAACGGATTCAGATGAAATCAACCGCCGTCGCTGGCGCGGGCGCACAGAGATTTTCGATATAGAAAACACAGAACCCGCCCGCGGGCATTACGTACGGAACGTTCAGCGTGCGCTCTTCAAGCGGGAGCTCCTACGCGGTCGAGGTCCGGGACCTTGATGGTCTTAAGAACTCCTGTCCCTGCCGCGATTTCGAGATAAACGGCCTCGGCACATGCAAGCACATAGAACAGCCCGAAACCATAATGTGCTGCTCAACTCACACATCCACGCATCATTATTGATCTATGAGAGATTTGACCTGAGGATCTTGACCGGTGGCAGTGCATCTCTCCTGAGCATTTTCTCCATCCCCCTCCGTTTTGCGACTTTGACCAGAATCAATGTTACGCTATATCAGGAATATCAGATTGACAACGGAGTGAGCAATGTTGAGAGAAGAAATACTTGCTGAAATAAGGGAGTATCTTGTCTCTAATCAGGATGGCGACGATATGTCGCAAGTCGACACGCGTGCCTTGGAAAGAGGTGAGCTAACAGGTTCAAAGTTGAATCCAGGAGAATCCCTCGAATATATTAACCAAATCAGAAAAGAAGGAATGATTTCCAATGTCAAAATAATTGACGCCGGAACATTCGGCGACGCATATGACAATAATTCCAAACTGGTAATTTACTTTGTGAACCGATAGGAACCCGAAATGAAAGAACAAACCGCTGAGATAAAACTCAACAAGGAAACCATAAAAGTGATCGGTTACAGGGAAGACGATTTGTGGTACGCTCTCGGACTGGAAGTCAGCATCTTGGGGCATGGGGAAACTTTTCAAGAAGCCACAAGCTTGCTTGAGGAGTTAATTCAGGATCAAATCAGATTCTGCAATGAAAACGGCATGTCGTATCATTACCGGTCCGAGGAGAAATATTTCCAGCTATACGAAGAATTAAGAGAGAGGACTAGAAACTAAGAATGCCGAATCCAAAAGGCCTATTGAAATCCCTTACTCTCTGCCCACAAAGAATCAACGGCCGAAAATAGATCAATTCTCTGTTGATCATTCCGGCGTTCTATCAAGATAAAGTTCATGTCCAGTTCCAAGATTTATTCTCACCATGAACTTGTCAAGAAACTTTTAGATTACGACATCACGTTCTCCGCTGGCACCGACGCCTACAAGCGCGGATGTCCTCAGGGCTGTTACGAGAATCTCGCTATGCTTCTGAAAGATACCGAAAAACCGGTCGTTTTTCGGGGCGGAAAGGACTACATACCATTATTCTGCTCATTGACTGAAGGCGTCAGGTCTCGACGGACAGTCTTTTACAACTCGGATACCGAGCCGAACGCCCGGGGCTGTGAGCTTCGCCGTTTTCGCATAAAGGCCCGGACAAACTGGGACTGCGAATGCTCCAAGCAGCTTGCACGGGCAGATGTGGTTATCGATTGATCGTTTATAAGAAGGAAGCTCCATCAAGAGGCATTGACACAGCATGAGCGGTTATGAATACTGGCCATATGAAGACAATCGACGCATCCGACTTCAGGGCGCAGTGCTTCGCCATCCTCGACCGCATACATGAAACCGGCGAACGGGTGTTTATCCTGAAACATGGACGACCGGTTGCCGAACTCTCACCCGTGACCAGAGAGGTGACCCGGTATCCTCAGACTGAACTTGAAGGGACAGTTGTCATTCATAGTTCCCCCTTTTTTGCCTCGCCCCTATCGTTCCCAGAGTTCCTTAAGAGGGACGGCGAGAATCCGTTTGTCCTTGAAATTGAAAACGTCAACACCCGCGTAAAACAGGATTCCGCGCGCAAAATCCGCTCCGCAACGGTCCGCAAGCCTTCTGAGCCCGCGTCCGTCCCTCGGTGTAACGGCGCCTGACGCCTTGATCTCAATTCCCCATGTCTTCCCGCCGCGAGTAATAACCAGATCCACTTCTACTTTATCCTTGTCGCGATAGTGCCAGAAACGGAGATCGGGATCCGTCCATGTCGCCTGAGCGACAAGTTGCTGCAAAACAAAAGTCTCAAGCAGGTGCCCCATGCGGGTTCTGTCAGACGACCAGTCGGAAATCCCAAGGTTCGTAAGCGTCGCGGCAAGCCCGCTGTCAAGCAAATGCACCTTCGGCGATTTGATCAGGCGTTTTGAGGCATTGGAGTGCCAGGCGGGCAGGCGGCGCACCAAGAAAAGACGCTCAAGAACGGCTAGCCAGTTCTCCACCGATTCTCTGTGCACTCCAAGATCGTTGGCTAGGTTGCTGACGCTCAGCAACTCCGCGTTTCGCAGAGAAACCAGCTCCAGCAGGCGGAGCAGTTGTTCGGCGTCTCTCAGATTCAAAACATCACGAGCGTCACGCTCTATAAGGTTCGACAGATATTGCCTGTACCATTGCCTCGCGCGGGCCGGAGTTCTGGTTAAGGGCTCCGGATAACCGCCCCTGATCAGTCGTTCCTCTAACGGCGGCCCCGAAGATTCCCCGTGCGCCGCGATGCTCGGTCTGATATTGTCGTCAATCAGTTCCTTGAGAAAATGTCCAGGACTGTGGTTCTTCTCCGCCTCGGTCAACGGATACAGCCGGACAATCTCCATCCGCCCCGCCAGAGATTCGGTAACCGTCGGCAGCAGCAAAAGGTTAGCCGAACCGGTCAGCAGGAACCGTCCGGGTCGACGGTCATGATCTACGGCGAGCTTGATGGAGTGGAGCAAATCCGGAACCCTTTGCACTTCATCAAGAGTCACGGCATCGGGAAGGCCCGCCACAAAACCGTCCGGATCCTCGGCGGCCGCAATATGGTATTTGTGTTTTTCAAAGCTGATAAAAGCCCGCTCGGGAGCCAGCTGCTTAACAAGAGTAGTTTTCCCGCTCTGCCGCGGACCCAGAAGGCAAACAACTGGCGTATCCTTTAATGCAGTCTGGATGGCCGGGGTAAGCAATCTTGGAATAAATGACTGTGCGGAAAACATAGGGAATTATTTTAGCGTCCAATTTACGGTTTCGCAAGCGTCCAGTTTGCGGTTTCACGAGCGTCCAGTTTACGGTTTCGCAGAATCACACAGCGATAATCCATGATATTCAGAACAAGATGAAGACAGCCTCACCCAGTGAGCAATACGAGAACCTCCAAAGTGCAGCTTCAAGCCATACCGTTTATTCGCAGAGCATCTGTCTCGATTGCCGATTAAGGAGTTTCCCAGAGCATGCGCAGAGGTACAGCGTAGAACCCCTCACCTAATCCGAGGGAGACATCTCCATCGTACAGCACCACTCCTGCCACGAATCTACTGCCCGCAGCCTTTTTCAGCTTGCGCAGACCGCGGAAATCGGACTTGGTGACTGTTCCCGAAGCCTTGACTTCTATACCCGCCACCGCCATCGTTCCGCGTTCAATCACTATATCCACCTCCGGGCCGTTTTTCTCGCGGTAGTGGTAAAACGACAGAAAGTCGTCATGCCAGCTGGCCTGTCTTCGCAGTTCATGAAAAACGAAAGTTTCAAGAAGTTGTCCCATCAGCGGGCGGTTTTCCAGCAGGCCTGCCGCGTCCACCCCCATCAGCGCGCAGGCAATACCCGTATCACTGATGTGAAGCTTGGGCGTTTTGATGAGACGGCTCTGACGGTTGCTGTACCAGGGAGGCAGCCTTTCCAACAGAAAAATCATTTCGAGCAGCCCCAGATAGTCTCTGATAGTTGTACGGCTGAGCTGAAACGGCGAGGACAGGTCGGATGCGTTGAACAGGTTCGCCGTACGCTCCGCCGCCATGGTCAGCAGCTTCGGCAGTGAATCCAGCATACTGATTCGCGCCAAGGAGTTTATGTCTCTTTTTATCTGTATATTGACATGGCTTCGGTACCATCTGTATCGGCGACGTCCCAGGGGCAGGGCAAGCGCGGCGGGGTAGCCTCCTGACACGATTCGCTCGGCAAGATCAGCTCCCAGCCTCTCGGTTCTCCTGACTCTGAAAGTGCCCTTGAAAAGCATATCCAGAAAACCGGAAGGTTGGCGTTCAAGTTCGCATTGCGCCAAGGGATAGAGATCGACAATCTGCATGCGGCCCGCCAGAGAATCTGAAAGCGCGGGAATCAGCAGTACATTGGCTGAACCCGTCATCATGAAACGGCCTGGTACGCGGTTACGGTCCACTTCCATTTTTATGGCGGAGAAAATTTCGGGCGTATGCTGCACTTCGTCCAGAATGACCCGCTCGGGAAGAGACGCTACAAAACCCATCGGGTCGTCTTTTGCGAATTCACGCGCGCCTGGATCATCAAGGCTTACGTATTCGTATCCGCCGGGGGCGCCTTCGCCAACCCGGCGTTTCTCCCGCGGCGTGCCCCCGGATGACGGAAGATGCCCGGGCGCGCCCACCATCTGAGTCAAGGTAGTTTTGCCGCACTGGCGGGGACCGTGAACCAGCACAACCGGAGAATCCTCCAAGGTTTCAATCAGACGATCCTCCAAGTGACGCGGGTAGAGTGTGAATTCAGACATTTTCATGCCCTGATTATAACTTTTTATTATGTCCGATTGCAAGTCTAATGCATGTCTGATTGCAACCTTTTGCTATGTCCAATTGCAAGCTGAAGGGTAGATTTTCATGAAAGTGGAATCTTCATCAAGGCGACAGGACTGGCAAAGTCGTTGCGATTAAGTGGAACCTGCGGCGGTAATCCGGCACAAAGAAAACATAGCCGGTCCGGATCGTGCCGTCCGTACTGGTCCCGAATGGCAATCGCCCCTGCCATGCCAGGGAAGTCGCAATGCTCTCGTCCTTTTTTACAATCCGTGAACATCCTTGTATCATTCTCAGGATAACGAAGCGGGAGGGGAAAACCATTGAAGAAAAAAAGTTCAGAGCACGGTGCGGGAACAAAGAAGCCGCAGGCTCGCAGGATCACCTTTATCCACAAAAGGGAGTCCCCTGGGGAAGCGAACCGGTCGATGAAAAAGGCGCTTTCACTGCTTAACAGGGAAATTCGCGATGAACCTCTGGACACGTACGCGCTCTGCAATCGGGGATTTGTCCTCATTTCCTTGGGGCGTCTTAAGAAAGCCTTGCAGGACTTTGAGGAGGTAATACTCCTTGAGCCTGAAAACCCGGGCGCCTTCCACGGACGCGGAATTGTGAAAGGCTGCCTTGACAGACAGGCCGAGGGGCTTGAGGATCTGGACACCTCAATCAGCCTCGACCCGGAAAACCCGACTGCCTATCACAGCCGAGGGGTTTTAAAAGAAAGCCTGGGACTTTCAAGAGAGGCCTTGGCGGACTTTGACGAGGCGATACGCCTTGCCCCGGATATCGCGACCTTTTACGTGGACAGGGCAGATACGAAATCCGATCTAAGGCGGTACAAAGAAGCCATAGCCGACTACGATGAGGCGCTTCGCCTCGACCCCGGAAACGCGCAGATATACTGCAGGCGCGGGGACCTGAAAATGGAACTCGGCCCCTTTGAAGAGGCCATAACCAATTTTGAGGAAGCGGCGCGGCTCTCTCCCGGCTCCGCCGAAATCCGTTACTACCTAGGCATGGCAAGGTTCGGGAGCGGAGAGGTTGAGGAAGCGGCGGCGGATTTCACTGCCGCTATTGAGCTTGATCCGCAGTGTCTGGAGGCTTACCGCGGACGCGGATGGGCGAAAGCTCTTCTTCTCAGCATGACAGAAGCCATAGAGGACCTGGACCGCGTTATACGCGCGCATGAAAAACTGGATTCGGATTACAAGGAAAAGTCTCTCGACTATGCGCATCGCGGCATGGCAAAGTTCGGTCTTGATATGTACGCAGAAGCCATCGAGGACCTCGATCTGGCAATACTCCTTGACCCCGAAAACGCTCTTGCCTACAGGGCTAGGGCAACGTCAAAACAGCTGATCGGCAGGGAAGAAGAAGCGGTTGATGATTTCGCAAGGGCAGCAAGTCTTCACCCCGAGTTTTCGCCCCAGAACACGATGCATTAACCCGATTCCCGGAATATCTGATGCAGGCAACGCTGATCGGATTTAGCGCAATACTTATGTGGTCGCTTCTGGCCCTGCTGACGGCATCCTCAGGGGAAGTGCCGCCCTTTCAGCTTGCCGCGATGTGTTTTTCCATCGCCACATCCATCGGGCTCATTTCGCTTGCCGCAAAGCCGTCGGGTTTTCGCAATCTGCGCCAGCCACTGCGCGTATGGTGTCTCGGCGTCTTCGGGCTGTTCGGCTATCACTTTTTCTACTTCACTGCTCTTCGCAACGCCCCGGCTGTGGAAGCGAGCCTGATCGGCTATCTCTGGCCCCTGCTTATTGTCGTCGGCTCGGCGCTTCTTCCCGGAGAGCGCCTCGGCTGGCACCACATAACAGGCGCGCTGGCAGGTCTTTTGGGAACAGTGCTTATCGTCTCGAAAAACGGCCTCTCTTTCGATGACAGCTTCGCCTTCGGCTATGGCGCTGCGCTGCTCTCCGCTATCACATGGGCCGCCTACTCGCTTCTCTCTCGGCGCATGGGCGCGGTTCCGACCGATATCGTGACCGGGTTCTGCGCCGTAACGGCCATTTTTTCTCTTATCTGCCATCTTGGACTGGAACAGACGGTCTGGCCGCAGGGAACCGGGCAATGGCTCGCCGTAGCCGGTCTCGGCCTGCTGCCGGTGGGCGCGGCTTTCTACGCCTGGGATTTCGGCGTGAAGCACGGCGATATCCGGGTACTGGGCACCGCAAGCTACGCAGCTCCTCTGCTCTCAACCCTTATACTTGTCGCCTCGGGTGTCGGCCAGGCCGACTGGCGCGTTGCCTGCGCATGCGTCCTGATTACCGGGGGCGCCGTACTTGCCGCAAAGGATCTGTTGTTTGCGTCGGCACGCTTGGAGGAACAGGAAGAGAAATGACCCGGATACTTGAATACGGACTCGATTAATCACAGTTTGGCAGTAGACGCGAAACGCCGAGACAAGGGACTGCCAGCAAGTCTCAAGCGCATCAATCCGGTTATGGCAGGCGCCGCTGTGGGTTTTTCGGCAAACCTTTTACTCCATCTCCCAGAGCGACCGCAGAGGCACCGCGTAAAGATTTTCACCAAAGCGCAAGCTTCTTTCTCCGTTATAAAGCACGGCTCCGCAGGAAAAATGATCGCCCGCGGCGGCTCTGAGTCTGCGAAGCCCCCGAAAATCCGAATCTCTCACGGTGGCCGATGCCTTGACTTCAACCCCGGCAAGGGCTCCCGCCCCGCGCTCTATTACGATATCAACTTCCGTTCCGTCTTTTTCCCGGTAGTGAGAGAAAACATGCGGCTGCCGGTGTCCGCTTAGCTGTCGACGCATTTCCTGCAGCACCCATGTTTCAAGAAGATGACCGTAAAGGGGTCTGTTAGCCGAAAGCGCCGCGGCGTTCATTCTCATAAGCCCGCAGGCAATGCCAGTGTCGGCGATGTGAAGTTTCGGAGTCTTTACCAAGCGTTTGAGATGATTGCGGTGCCATGCCGGCAATTTTTCCAGCAGGAACATTTTTTCCAGCAGAAAAATATAATCATGAACCGTGTTGCGACTCAGCTTAAAAGACGAAGACAGGCCGTTTACGCTAAGGAGCCTTGCGGTCTGCGCGGCCGCCAGTGCGAGCAGACTCGACAGGATTTCAGGCGAACGGATTGCTGCGATGTCGCGTGAATCGCGCTCTACGAGTATCTCGATATATTTCCTGTACCAGTCGGCACGTCTTTCCCCGGAGCGCTGTAGCGCAACCGGGTATCCACCGGCGGCCACCTTGTCCATGATAATCATCTCCGGTGAATCGCTCTTGTCTTGCCGGATATTAAATTCAGAGGAAAACAGCGCCTCCGGAAAGCCGGGCGAAGTTCCCCCAAGTTCGCTTTGTGAAAAAGGATGCAGCCTGATTATATCCATGCGCCCGGCAAGAGAATCGGTTGTCCTGCGGACATGCAGCACGCTGACCGACCCGGTCAGCATAAAACGCCCCGGAGTACGGTTGCGGTCAACCGCAAGCTTAATGGACGAGAAAATCTCCGGCACCTTCTGGACTTCATCCAGAATGACGCGTTCAGGCAGGGTTTTTACGAATCCCATGGGGTCCGCTTCGGCAGCGGCGCGAGTGTCTTCATCGTCAAAATTTATGTAGTCATAGCCCTCGGTTCTGCCGACCATGCGTGCGAGGGTAGTTTTTCCGCACTGGCGGGGCCCATGAATCAGCACAACGGGAGAATCTTCAAGAGCTTCTCTCAGGCGTGATTCAACCTGCCGCGTATAACTTGGTTCAGGCATGATTGATTAACTGTAAATAAATCTCCTATCAATTACAACTTTATATCCTGACTAATTGTCAGATTCAAATATAAATAATTATCAGACGAACAGTCTTTATAGAATTTTTAATGTTATAACAGATAGTTATAAGATACGTCCAATTGTCAGAATGAAAGACGACTAATTATCAGATTTAAGTATGGCTGATTATCAGATGAATGCTATACCGCCAATCTTCATGCTCTGATTGCAACTTTTTATTATGTCTGATTGCAAGCTGAAGCGGAGATTCTCATGAAAGTAAATTTTCGTCGAGGCGAAAAGATTGCCAAAGCCATTGTGATTCAGGGAAACCGGCGGCAGCCATTCAGCATGAAGAAGCTGTAGTCGATCTGGATCGTGTCATCCGTATTGATCCCGAATGGCAAGTGCCTTGATGACAAAAAAATCGCAATTCTCTCACCCTTCTTTTACAATCCGCGAATATCCTTGTATTATTTTCACGCTGATGCGTTCTGCGGGAGATTTCCTCTCTCGGCACATAGTCTCTCGCACTCAGAAACAACCGCAATGAAGAAAAGGAAATCAGGTTCCCCTAAGAAATCCCCCTACCGGGAACCGAAGTTTTTAGGCTGGAAAACAACGGATTCAGACGAAATCAGCCGGCGTCGCTGGCGCGGGCGCACAGAGATTTTCGACATAGAGAACACAGAACCCTCTTGCGGACATTACGGAACATTCAGCGTGGGATCTTCAAGCGGCAGTTCCTACGCAGTCGAGATCCGGGATCTTGAGAGCCTTCAGAACTCCTGTCCCTGCCGCGATTTCGAGATAAACGGCCTCGGCACATGCAAGCACATAGAAGGAGTCCTGCACCGCTTGAGAGAAAGCGGCAAAAGGGTTTTCGCCTCCGCCGCGAAAGCTGGCTCCCCGCGCGTCGAGGTGTTCTCCGCGGGGTGGGAGGCATATTCCGTGTCAATAATGTGGCCGACTGAACCTGTCGCGCCCGAAATCAAGGGACGGATCAAGCGGCTCTCAGAAGAACTCGGCGGGGACAGCGCGGAGAATGCGCTTTCCGCTCTTCGAGACCTTGAGAATGCGAACCCCGGAGCGCTTCGGGTCTCAGCTCTTCTTGACCACTGGGTCGTCCGACACGGCGACAAGGAGCGCGCCCGGCAGAGGCGCGAACGGTTCCTGCGGGATGTTGAAGAGGGGCGGAGAACGCTTGACGTGCTGCGTTTCCCGCTTTTTCCTTACCAGCGCGACGGCATGCTGCATCTTGTGTTCGGGGAGCGGGCGCTGCTTGCAGACGACATGGGTCTTGGGAAGACGGTGCAGGCTCTCGCGGCGTGCGTGCTTCTTCGCGAGCTTGAATCCATCGAGAGAGTTCTTGTCGTGTGTCCCGCCTCGCTTAAATCCGAGTGGAAGGAGCAGATACAGGGAGCAACCGAAGGTCTTTCCTCGCAGATCGTCTCCGGTCGAAGGGAAATCCGCTTATCTCAGTACTCCGAAGGAGCTTTTTTCACGCTTGTAAACTACGAGCAGATAATGTCAGACGGCGAGGACATCCAGAAGATCGTGAATCCCGACGTCATCATACTCGACGAAGCCCAGCGCATAAAGAACTGGCGCACAAAGACCGCGGCGGCCGTTAAGAGGCTCAGAAGCCGTTTCGCCTTTGTCCTTACCGGCACGCCTCTTGAGAACCGCATTGACGAGATATATTCCATTGTCGAGTATCTCGATCCGAAGATACTCGGCCCCCTGTTCCGCTTCAACCGGGATTATTACGTTCTTGACGAACGTGGGCGCCCCGCCGGATACCAGAATCTTGACATCCTCGGAGAACGCGTCCGCACAGTCATGCTCCGCCGCCGCAAGGACGAAGTGGAGGATGAACTGCCGGATCGCACTCTTAACAACTACTTCACCGACATGACCGATGAGCAGCGCAAAAGATACGAGGACCATGAGTCCAACATGGTGAGAATAGCGGGCAGGGCAAAACACAGACCCCTTACCCCTGAAGAGTTCAAGCGTCTTCAGCTTGAGCTCGCGTGCATGCGCATGATGTGCGACACTCCCTACATACTTGATGCCCAGATACGCGACTGTCCGAAGCTTGAAGAGCTTGAACGGGTGCTCGAAGAAATGCTTGAGGACGCGCAGCGCAAAATCATCATATTCTCCGAATGGGTACGAATGCTTGACCTCGTGCGGCAGCGCCTCGGCGATCTTGACGTCGACTTTGCGCTGCACACGGGGTCGGTTCCCCAGAACCGGCGGCGCGCCGAAATTAACCGATTCAAGCAGGACCCGACGTGCAGACTGTTTCTCTCCTCCGAAAGCGGCGGTACGGGTCTTAACCTCCAGGTGGCAAGCGCCGTAATCAATCTTGATCTGCCGTGGAATCCGGCCAAGCTTGAGCAGAGAATCGCCCGGGCGTGGAGAAAGAACCAGCAAAGATCGGTCACCGTCGTAAACCTTGTCTCCCGAGACAGCATAGAGCACCGCATGCTCTACCTTCTTGAGCAGAAACAGGCTCTCGCCGATGCGGTCATCGACAAGCGAGGGGACGCGAAGAAGCTTGACATTCCCACGGGACGCAAGGCTTTTCTCGAACGGCTCGAAAAGGTTTTGGGGCAGGAAACAGAGGATGCATCCGCGAGAAAAGATCCGGTCGAGACCGTCCTCTCCGACCTGCGCGAACGCTTTGGTTCCGGGCTGCTTATGGCCGAACTCAGACAGTGCGAAGGAGGCGGGAAATCAATTCTCGCTGTACTTGAAAACACGGGAGAGGAAACGGCATCTTTTGACTGGGGAGAGGGGCTCGCAGTCGAGTTTATAAGCTGCGAGAACTACGAGACGATAAGGCGCCTTGAGGCGGCGGGACATCTTTCGTTCTCCTCAGGGCGTCTGCGTATCTTGCACGAAACCCGCGAAGAAAACGATCAGGCAGGGAAGAAACGGGATGAAGCACTGCGGCTGCTTGAGTCGGCGGACCGCCAGCAGCGGATGGCGAGACTGCTTGCCGGAGGAGGTTTTGAGGCCGAGGCGGTGGCGCAGGCGGGAGAAATCGCGTCCCTAGCCCTCAAGGCTCTCGACGCCATGGCTCCCGCAAGCGGACATTCCCCGCAGGATGCAAAGGAAGGGAAAACTCCAGCTGAAATATGCGAACGCCTTGCCGAAACGGAACTTCTTCCCTCCGACCTTTACTACAAGGCGCTACGGCTCTGCGAGCCGGAAGCCGACGGTGCGGGGGGTGAGGAAACGCCGGAGAGATTTTCGAATGAACTTATAGAGGCAGAAGCACTGCTCGAACACGTTAGGGAATTCATCGCGGAATAACTTCCGATTTCAAGACGCCGGGCCCGAGATTTCCGGCGGAGAGGAGAAAGGACGCATGGCCCTGTGGTCATCGATGTATTACGCCCACAGAGGTAAATATATGTTGGAGAGTGTTGGCGGGAATCCTTCAATCCTTCTCCAGTCAGATATTGAAACCATTGGGACTTATATACATAACTAGATAAAAGGAAATGGCGGGCCGGTTTGCGGAGCAGTTTAACCATAGCTGCCCACGGAGTTGTCTTCTGAAATTCTGGGTTGTTAATCCATCAAGAAGATAACCCAGTCCCGGCCCTAGGGTAAAGGAATCGAACCTTGTGCTAGTGTGAGTAGTACCAACTGATTATAAGTCAGTTTGGGATAAGCCAGCCCCGACTACCCTTCATTATCTATTATACATATTCCACCTAAAGAATAAGTTAAAATTACCTCTCAAGAATGGGAGGCAATTAGGATGTCGAAATGGACAAAGACTATCAAGGAAATAATTAGAGATATAGCTATAGGTTTTCTTATAAATGGAGCAATGATTTCGATACCCGCAGCAATACAACAAAAGGTAACGCCGGGTTTTGATAAATTTTTTGGAATGATAGAAATTGGATTTTACGAATGTATAGCTGTCTTTTTATCTTCAACGGGTCTTTTGCTTTATTTCAAGAGAAAACAAGTTGGAAAATATTTAGATGAGTTAACTGGCAAAGCTAAAGGAGAACGGGAGTCTCGTGAAAGGTTAGAATTAGCGAATATAGAGTCTAAGGAAAGGCTGGAATTAGACACAAGAAAACGAATGGAAAGAGAAGTAAAAGAAGCCGAGGAAGCACGGTCTAAGATAGAGGAAGAAAACAAGAAAAAACAGAAATTAGAGGAAAAAGAAAGGGAGGAAAAAGACAAACTGGATGAATTACTTTCTCTTATAAGAGAAAACTCAAGACTTCTTGCATCGAAAATAGAAAACAAGGGGGTAGTCACTCCGCTCTCCAATATTCTTCATCACAAGAAAATCAGGTTAAAACTCAATATAAGATTGAGAGCATTTGGATTTGACATGCCAAGCGAAGAGGAGATGGCCGACGAGAATTTTGATGTTTGGTGGTGCACTTTTCTTTCTCTATTGGAAGTAGTAATAGAAGAAGGTGATTACAAAAAAGAGCTAAATCTTTGGAAGGGATATGCTTCGGGATTAAAAAAACTTCCTAAAAATCCTTGACATTTTCTTTATTTATGGTAACATATTAGACAAATA
This sequence comes from Candidatus Dadabacteria bacterium, assembly GCA_022826905.1. GTDB lineage: Bacteria > Desulfobacterota_D > UBA1144 > Nemesobacterales > Nemesobacteraceae > Nemesobacter. The sequence continues at coordinate 1,637 of JAJDUA010000037.1, read as the reverse complement.
AAGAGAATGATTAAGGAGATTTAAGAATGTCTAAAGAAAGATATAAAGCACCGGGCAAATCACACAGAAAAGGAATCGGAGTTGTTGAACTTCTAGATATGTTCCCGGATGAAGAATCGGCAAGGAAATGGTTTGAGAATCTGCGTTGGCCTAATGAAGAAAAATGTTGTCCTAAATGCGGGAGTAGGAAAACCAGCACTGTTCCAAATAAAAACCCCATGCCTTATCATTGCGGGGATTGTCGTAAGTATTTCAGTGTTAAAACCGGAACTGTAATGGAGAAAAGCAAGCTCCCTCTCCGCAAGTGGGTTATCGCTATTTATCTTATGAGTACCAATCTTAAAGGCGTATCCAGCATGAAATTACATAGAGACCTCGGAGTAACTCAAAAGACTGCTTGGATGATGGCACAGAAAATAAGGGAAGGATGGATAGAAGACAGGGAATTTAGCGGGACTGTAGAAGTGGACGAGACTTTCATAGGCGGTAAAGAGAAAAACAAACACGAGAGTAAGCGTAGTCATACAAGAGGACCTTCTGGAAAAGCGGTAGTAATGGGAATGAAAGACCGTAAAGCAAACAAGATTATTGCCAAACCTGTTCAAGCAAGAACCAAAGAGACAGTACAGGGTTTTATTGAAGAAAATGTTACCAAGAAGGCTATGGTATATACAGATGACCATAGAAGTTACATCGGTCTTCCTTTTGAACATGAAAGCGTCAATCACAGCGTAGGGGAGTATGTGAGAGAGAAAGCACACACTAACGGAATAGAATTTTTGGGCGATGTTGAAAAGAGGATATGACGGAACATATCACAAGATGAGCGAGAAGCATTTAGGACGTTATGTTACGGAGTTCGCAGGAAGGCATAACGTAAGGGATTTGGATACTATAGAGCAAATGAAGTCTGTGGCAAAAGGGATGGTAGGGAAGAGGCTTCTATACAAGGAGTTGGTTTCTTGATAAAGCGAGACACAAGATATAGAATTGTTTTTTATGTTAGGCAAATTATCAAAATATCTTGGCATAAGACTATTAGAAGAGCATTTTATTCTCCCTCAGTTAGGTGGTTCTTATTTGTTGGGTCTTGCCTTGGATTTTTGGAAGAAAGGAGCAGTTATGCTTAATCCTACTTGGTTTCTTCCAATTCTGGCGACATCCTTTGTAGTCTTTCCTATTTTTACGAAAGTGGGGAGAAATTGGGAAAACAAAAAACTTAAGATCAGGAGAAAACAAGAAGCCTATTACGAGAAAATAAAAGATGCTCATTCTGCTATAAAAGCACTATTTATAAATCCTTCTGTAAACAAGGAGGGTTATGTGGAAGCATGGGAAAAGATTTCATTAGTGCATGTTGAGCTACTGGAGAAAAGAGAAAAAGCAGTTCCGAAAGAGGAACTGGACCCGAATGATAGAGACTCCGTTATAGTGTGGTATAAATTCTTAGTGAATGAGTTAGCACGATGCAGGAGGGAAGAAGAAAATGCGTAAGATTCTAGTATAGCATCCGTTCAGTATTGAGGGTTTTTCAAGTTTGAGATATTGAGGTAATATTGAGGAAGAACATGGGCAAGTTAAGACCTGAGGAACACAAGCTGTCTGTCCGCATTTCGGTGGAACGTTGCGCGGACGTT
>JAJDUA010000030.1 GCA_022826905.1 Candidatus Dadabacteria bacterium | reverse complement strand
GGAGGAGTCGTATACAAGGACATAACAGAAGCTTTCCCAGTGGTATGTCTCCGTGGTTGCCCCGGATGCGTATCCCGCTGTTTTCTCCGCACCAAAATCAGGCAGGACAGGATCAGAAGCAGGTTGAACACGGTGGCCAGCAGCCCGCTTCCGCCGCTTCCATAAGAAACAACAGAACATCCCCCACCGCTCTCATCTTCCGTGACCGGAGGTTCGGGAATCTCAACGAAAACCCCGAAAAGAGATGGAAGGGATGAAGTGTCAGCGCATAAAGATTCCATATCGTTAACAGTCTCTATCCCGGACTCTGAAAAAGGCACCCAGTCCTCTCCATCATAACGGTAAAGCCCGGGCATTGGCTCCTCCTCGGGCTCAGATGCGGGCAGACACACAGACACTGTCTCATTCTCCCCGAGCGTGACGCTGCCAATACCCGCTCTCACCGCAAACCCCTCAAGACTAAGTCCTTCAGGCAGTTGTTCTTCCGAAGGAACACTGAGTTCAAAGGAAACAGTTTCAACGCGCTCAACAACGGGAGAAGAAAGTATTATTGACGGCATCTCATCAGGCTCGTCGTCTCCCGCTACGCTTAATTCTATCGTAATGTACTCTCCTTCCTCGCTGCTGATCTCGATCAGGCTTGTGCCCACGCAACCGGGAGATATGGCCAACCCATCATCCCCCCTGTCCTCACTCAGGCCATCACAGTCGGATTCTGGAGGTGGAGGTGGCGGTGGCGGTGGCGGTGGCGGCGGCGGCGGCGGACAGTAGGAACTGGTAAAGCTGATACCAGAGAGCCAGGTCATGAAGTCCTGATTGTCAGGAACACCCACACCTGTGCACCTTACGTTAAGAGTCGCAAGGGCGGACAGGCTTGAGAGTTCAAGCGGAAGTTCTCCTGTAAGACCGCGGTTTCCGGAAAGAATCAGAGTTTCAAGGGACAGCAGACCCGAGAACGCTTCATCCATATCTCCCCTGAGATTGTTGCTCCGAAGATCAAGCCCCGTAACCAGACCGTTGCTGAGGGTCACTCCGTGCCAGTCGGAAGTAACCGCTCCAGATACCCAGTTATTCTTGTTTCTCCACTGCGCTCCATTGTTGCCGGCATGGATAAAGCGCAGAGCGGCCCTGTCATGCTTGGGCAAGAGGGTTGAGTCCAGTGGCTGGATCGTAAGCTGCGGATTTGACCATAGGGAGAGTTCAAGAAGACTGCCATGACTGGTTAACCAAGCGGGTACGCTTCCGCTCAGGTCGTTTTTGTGGAGAAACAGGAACTGTAGACTGGTCAGTGTGTTCAAATCCGGTATGGTGCCCGTTAGATTGTTTCTGTGGAGAAGCAATGTCTGGAGGCTGATCAGGTCGCTCAAGTCTGGTATCTCGCCGCTTAACTGGTTGTTGTTGAGAAGCAATTCCGAAAGGTTGCTAAGGTTCCTGATCTCAGGCGGTATTGAGCCGCTTAACTGGTTGTTGTTGAGATACAGGCGCTGGAGGCTGGTCAGATTCCCAAGCGTAGACGGTATTGAGCCGCTTAACTGGTTTTCGTGGAGAAATAACCATATAAGGCTGGTCAGGTTCCCGATCTCAGGCGGTATTGAGCCGCTTAACTGGTTTTCCTGGAGATACAAATACTGGAGGCTGCTCAGGTCCCCAATCGTAGACGGTATCTCGCCGCTTAACTCGTTACGGTGGAGAGTCAACTGCGAAAGGCTGGTAAGACTGCTCAGGTCTGGTATCTCACCGCTTAAACGGTTTTCGTAGAGCCACAACAGCTGAAGGTTGCTCAGGTCCCCAAGCTCAGGTGGTATCTCGCCGCTTAACTGGTTGTTCTGGAGACGCAACTGCTGAAGGCTGGTCAGGCTCCCAAGCGTAGCCGGTATCGGGCCGCTTAACCGGTTGTTGTTGAGATACAGGAGCTGGAGGCTGGTCAGATTCCCAAGCGTAGACGGTATCGTGCCGCTTAACTGGTTGTTGTCGAGAAACACTGTCACAAGGTTGGTCAGGCTCCCAAGCGTAGCCGGTATCGTGCCGCTTAACTGGTTGCTGTTGAGACTCAACTGCGTAAGGCTGGTCAGTCGGCTCAAGTCTGGTATGCTCCTCGTCAACTGGTTAGAGTTGAGGTGCAACTCCACAAGGTTGGTCAGTCGGCTCAAGTCTGGTATCGTGCCGCTTAACTGGTTGTTGTTGAGATACAGGAGCTGGAGGCTGGTCAGCTTCCCAAGCGTGGATGGTATTGTGCCGCTTAAATTGTTGTTGCTGAGAAGCAACTGCATAAGGCTGGTCAAGTTCCCGAGAGCAGGCGGTATCGAACCGCTTAAATTGTTGTCGGTTATTTGCAACTGCATAAGGCTGGTCAAGTTCCCGAGAGCAGGCGGTATCGAACCGCTTAAATTGTTGCGGCTGAGCCACAGATACGTGAGGTTGCTCAGGCTCCCAAGCGTGGATGGTATCGTGCCACTTAACTCGTTGCCGCTAAGAGTCAAATTTGCGAGGCTGGTCAGTCGGCTCAAGTCTGGTATCTCGCCGCTTAACTGGTTGTTGTTGAGGTCTATCAGCGTAAGGTTGCTAAGGTTCCCAAGCGTGGATGGTATTGTGCCGCTTAACTGGTTGCCGTTGAGAACCAACTCCGTAAGGCTGGTCAGGTTCCCAAGCGCAGACGGAATGCTCCCGGTCAGATTGTTATCGCCGAGGTTCAACGACGTGAGACTGCTCAACATCCCAAGCTCAGATGGTATAGTTCCGCTTAGGTCGTGGGCGAGCAATGTAATAGTAACCACTTTAGGAGGAGCTTCTGCATTAACAGTAACCCCATGCCACTGGTTGCTTGAGTTGTCGGGAGTACCGGAACCCCATCTGGTGTTGTCTGACCAGTTCGGACCGTCCGTGTCGCAGTAAAGCTTTTTGAGTACATCTATATCAGTGGGAGAATTCGGAAAAGTAAATGCATCACAGTCTATCTGCGCCCGCGCGTCTCCTGCGAGAAGAAAAAACGCAAGCGCCGCAAAGATCAGAATACAGTGCGAGACGGAAAGAAAATGTCTTGTTTCTCCGCTGGAGCGGAGTAACGCCTGCGGATTAGGATATATATGGGGGGGGGGGGGGGTACACCAATCTGACTGCTTTTATGATCAAAGCACATAATGACACCATCCTGACTTTCCTCAAATAAAACGCACTGCCTCCGGTTTCCGGAAGAGGTATACAAATCTTCCCTCCCCCAGTTTAATTTTACAAAATCTGAGCTGCCTACGCAACCGATTTCTCTGCACAGGTGCAATCACTTCACAAAAGACATCTTGATCATTATGTCAGAACGGCTATTAGTAATCACCGTCGCGAAGAAGTCACCATGCTTGAGGATATCCTTAAAAATTCGAAAAAGGCCATTCTGCTCGGGATAGGAGGAGGCGGCGATATAGTAGGAACCCTTCCCACGGCAAACCTGCTCGAGATAAACGGAACGCAGTGTGTTCTTGGAGGTCTCAGCTGGGAGCGTTTCACAATAGACCCCGATCCGGGGCCCAGAAAACTTGAAGAATCACACAATGTCCGCGAGATAAACGAGGTGGTCTGGAGATGCAACAAAGATTCCACTACCCGAGGCGGAGCGAGATTCGCCGAAGCAGGCATGGCAGAAGTTCTTGGAGAGGAAACTCTTCTCGTGGATATCAGTTACGGTCCGGAGAAGGTTTTTGAGGGCATAACGGATGCCGCCGAAAAACTCGGCGCAGATATGGTGGTGGGAATAGACGTCGGTGGAGACGTACTCGGATTCGGAGACGAAAAGGGGCTCATGAGTCCACTTGCAGACGCCGTAATGACCGCGGCGCTTTACAGACAGAGTTTCCGGATGCCTACCGTAATGGGAGTATTCGGCTTTGGAAGCGACGGAGAGCTTTCCAAAGAGGAACTTGAAAGATCGTTCGGAATCATAGCACGGAACAACGGAATGCTCGGGAGCTGGGGGATATCTGCAACCACACTGGAATTAATGGAAAAAGCGATAAGCGTAATACCCACGGAAGCAAGCAGAGGACCAGTTAAGTACGCAAAAGGAGTTTTCAGCGCCACTTCAATAAGAAACGGCAGAAGAAAAGTCGAGCTTGATATAAGCTCCACAGTGACTTTCTACGTAGATCCCCGGGTAGTTTACGAAAAAGTGTCAAGACCCGCGCAAGCGGTCTACGGATGTGAAACGATAAGGGAAGCAAACGCAAAGCTTAACGAGGCGGGAATCAGAACGGAACTTGATATTGAAATGGAGCTTTACGAAAGTCTCGGGAAGAACTGACGGCACTCACAGCCGATAGCTGAGACTATACCACCGACCCGATGGTTGCATTTTCACGGGTCATCGGGGAAACCGCTTCCTAGCGGTCGCTCCAGACCGCCAGTTCATTGCGGTTGGGGTCTAGAAAATGAAACCGCCGCCCGCCGGGGAAGGAAAATATAGGCTTGCAGAGTTCGCCCCCGGCGGCAGTGATGCGCTCCTGCGTGGCTTCCAGATCTTTCGCGTAAAGCACTACCAGAGCAGCGCATTGGCCGCTGTCAGAATGCAGAGGGGAGCGGTAAAACCCGCCGTCCATGCTGCCGTCCTTGAAAGCACAAAAGCAGTCACCGTAGTCCTGGAAGGTCCAGCCAAACACATCTCCGTAAAACGCCTTGACCTTACTGAATTCCTCCGCGCACAACTCGACATAACTGATACGGGAGTCTTGCTTCATGATCACACGCCATCAGGCCGCAGACCCTTCCCTGAGGCGGAATGTCAGGGCAGTCAGTTCTGTTGTTCAATAGAGTTTTTCGTGAATAAGCTTGAGTATACGCCTTGACTCCTCCTCATCTCCCCAGATGCCCACGCGGATAATCAGATCGGTTATCTCGGGCTTGTCGTACTTGACGGTTATATAGACCATTTTATTCTGGTCGGGAAGTCTGGCTTCGACAAGCGCCTTGCCCACCTTGCTCTCTTTTCTGGTTACCTCAAACTCCTGCTGTTCCACCACCTCCACCACCGCAAACCAGACCTTGTCAAATGAGGTGGTTTCCTTGCTCTTCAGAACTCCCTTGAGATAAGCCGCGCTACCGCCGCCGACCACGCCGCCCATTACGAGCACGCAACCCGAAGAAAAAACAGATACAAGCAGGCACAAAAGCACGGCGTGATACTTTTTTGGCAGGAAATTCATTTTCACTCCCGGCAGGCTTTACAAAAAAAAATCATATAATTAGTTAACCTAACTTAGCAAGAAAAAGAGTCAACATCCATGGAATCCTTCATATCAAAAAACAGACTGGTTCTGGGAATAATCGCAGGCGTTTTGCTGGGTGGCGCCGTCGGTTCGTTTTTCCCTGAATTCGGCGCGGGAACCCAGATTATCGGAGAGCTTTTCCTAAACGCCCTCAAGATGGTCGTCCTCCCCCTCATAATAGTGTCGGTCACGCTAAGCATAATGAAAGTCGGCAACCTGGGTTCTCTTGGGCTTAAAACCATCGCCTACTATGCGGTAACCACAGCGATAGCCGTTTCAATCGGAATAGCGGTGGTCACGATGGTGCAGCCCGGAGACGGCAGCGAGATGCTCAAGGGAACGATGCCCGAGGTAGTAAAAAGCAAGGAGGGATTCAAAGTAACCGACATCCTTCGGCAGATATCAACGCCGAATCTTTTTGAGTCCGCATACGAATTCCAGATCCTTCCAATCATAATCGCATCTCTTCTCTTCGGAATAGCGTTTGGGAAACTGAACAAAGAAAGGCAATTGGTTCTGGACCTGTTTGAATCCATGGACAAGGCCATTATGAAAGTAGTGCACTGGATAATCGCATTGACTCCGATAGGCATTTTCGGCCTAATAGCCGGGAAAATCGGAGAAGCAGGGGGCGGGGACGAAGTGCTCCGGCTTGCAATGCAACTGGGTAAATACGTGTTCTGCGTTCTCTTGGGGCTGCTTATCCAAGGGTTCGTTATTCTCCCGCTGCTGCTGCGGGCATTATCCGGGAGGAACCCGGTTACTTACTTCAAAGATCTGAGCGAATCGCTTCTCACGGCTTTTTCAACCGCCTCGTCCTCAGCCACCCTTCCACTTACCATTACCAACGTAACGGAAAACGCCAAGGTTTCGCCAAAAATCTCAAAATTCGTTCTGCCCCTCGGAGCCACAGTCAACATGGACGGAACAGCTCTTTACGAGTCTGTCGCCGTAATATTCATCGCTCAGAGCTACGGAATACACCTCGGGGGAGGTGAACTCGTCGTGGTTTTTCTCACCGCCACTCTGGCGGCCATAGGAGCCGCGGGCATACCGGAAGCCGGGCTCGTAACCATGGTGCTTGTGCTGCAGGCCGTCGGGCTCCCCATAGAGGGCGTAGGTATGATACTTGCGATTGACTGGTTTTTGGACAGGTTCCGCACCACCATAAACGTATGGGGAGACAGCATAGGAGCGGCAGTCATAGAAAAACTGGAGCCCGATGAAAACACCGCCTGAAAAGCAAAACAGAACCTCAGGGAGGACAATCTCGCTTGACATAGGAACCAAGACGATAGGGGTTGCCGTAAGCGACGAGCTGGGGATCACGGCAAACGGCGTCTGTACCATAAGTCGGGAAAACGAGAAAAAAGACCTCGCGCAGCTTCGCGACATAATAGAGCGATATTCTCCTTGCGAAATCCTCGTTGGGATACCTTACAACCAGGACGGTTCTCTCGGAAACAGGGCAAAAGGCATAAAGAAATTTTCCGAACGCATTCGAGATTCTCTGGGGCTTTCGGTGAAATACTGGGACGAGAGCTTTTCCACCAAGACTGCGGAACACACACTGATAGAAGCCGGCATGGGAAGAAAGAAGCGAAAAACGGTAATAGACAAGATGGCCGCTACAGTAATACTGGAAGAGTACCTTCTGAGCAAAAACTAGTTAAACCTCGGGTCAAACCTCGTATGCCATACGCAAAAACAAATGGAATAAATCTTTATTATAAAGAGCACGGAAAAGGACATCCCCTCGTGCTCATTCACGGTCTTGGAAGCAGTCTTGACAGCTGGGATGTACAGGTTCCAATCTACTCGGAACATTTCCGCGTGATAGTGCTTGACAACAGGGGTTCGGGTCGCTCAGAGAAACCCGATTATCCCTATACGATGGAGCAGATGGCGGATGATGCTGCGGGACTCCTGGACTTTCTCGGTATAGACAAAGCCCACTTCGTTGGAAAATCAATGGGCGGAATGATATGCCAGTGGCTGGGTATAAAATACCCCGAGAGGGTAAACAAGCTCGTTATGGGATGTTCCTCGGGGCACAGGGACGAGGTTGGAAACCTGCTTATCAAAACCGCGAGGGACATAGTGGATAAAGCGGGACCCGGGGCGGGATGGGTTTTTGCGCTTTTTCTCGGATACCGAAGGAAATACATCGAAGAGAACTACGACTCCCTAATAGACAGAATCGAGGAAGTTCCCGTTGACCCCGAAGCGGCCGCCGGATACAGAAACCAAAGCTACGCATGCGAGAACCACGACGTATTAGCCCAACTCGGGAGGATCTCCGCAAAGACCCTGGTTATGTACGGAGAGCGGGACATCGTCACGCCTCCTGAGAGATCGAAAAAGCTCGTAGAGTTTATACCGAACGCGATTGAAAAAGCGTTTGCGGACGTCGGCCACGGATTTTGGAGAGAGTGCCAGGCCGAGGTGGATAAAGCCGTGCTTGATTTTCTCGTAAAAGACTGAATTTTCCGTGCCTGCTCTCCTTTCTGTCCAAGTAGGAATGCGTTGTCGCAAGCTGTTTTTGGCTTTGCTTAAACGCGGGGTATCATGGTGTATACCATAAAATGTCCGTCAAGCATCTTCAGAGGTACATTAATAAGTTCTCAAACAGTACCAATGTCTAACAATGCCTTATATGCCTTAGGATTTTCCCAGCCTTGGGGATCTCCAGAAGTAGCGACCCAGACAACAAAAACAATCTGATTATCTGCAACTATCCCGCTAAAAGTAGCCATTTGTTTTATGGGTGTTTCGTTTATCTCGGTAGGCAGAGAGTGAATATTCCGAGATGTATAGGTTTTTCTCCTATCGTCTGTGTTGAGAAATTCCCCAACCCGTACTTCTCACGACCGATGGTATAAGCATCTCCACTGTCGTTGTATATGGCAACGACTTTCCCATCATGCAATAACGCTGTTTTTCCTAGATGTTCTGCTTCGAGTTCTTCTTTAGCAGCGTTGAATGCATCCCAGTTTTTTTTCAATTTATCGCTTAATTCAGCATAAACCTCTCTTACTCTATTTTATCACCCTCTCCCCCGTAGTCGCAAGCAAACTTGGCAAGACTTAGCAAGAGGAAAAACCCGCCTAGAGAACTCTCTCTTTAGCTAGCATTTGTACATCATTCCCGAACTCACTCCTTGAAAAGAAAAACCGATCCAGTATTTATATTTCTTGGGATTTTGACCCGATCAAGAAGAAAGCTTGTCAAGTTAAATACATAATTCCCTAAAAATATTCTGAGATTTGAGTGTAGAACACAAAAAAGGGGGAGGAGATGCAACTGATGAGGACTGGACAGCGGGCGCAGACGGTTCGAACGGAACCTGCAAAGCGCAGAAGTACGCTGGCTTCGGGGCCGTGCTGCTGCTGATTGTGTGGCTCCTGCCGCTTCCCTCCTTCTCGGACCAACAAGTTTCCCGGGATGACCCTGTCTGCGCCGACGATCGCGTGCGCAGTCCATCTGGAATCCGTGCACTGGCTAAACGTCTTCAGAATACAAACCTTATTAACGGTAACGAAATCTACAACCGGCTGGATCTCGAGAGCGGCAATACAGAAACCGGACAAACCAATGCTTCAACCTCAAGAGACGCGGGCGGTTTTCTGACGTCCAGTCCGTATGAGCCCCGGTACCGTGAATTTTACTCCAGCATTGCGGAGCTGCGCTATCCCCTGCCCCCGAACCCAAGGAGTTACGAGATCGACGAGATCAAGGCGTCGTTTCTGTTCTACGGTCAGGAGCCAGTGCTGCGGTGGCACTCATCGCTGGGCTCGAATACCGAGGTGTGTGCCGTCCAGTTCGTGGACACAGACCGCGTGGACTACCGGCTGCGCACGTTTCCCGACCAGGAAAGCGCGCTTACAGAAAGCTATATAGTTACACACCGCTACCATTGCGGAACGTGCTCATCCCTGCGTGATCTCGCGGTCTACCTGGCGAAACCGGATCTGACGAAGCCGGCAAGAACATGCGGGAGGAGACTTACGGCAGGTGGCATCAAGAAATGTCTCATGGAAAAAGTCGGCTTCGCAGAGCCGTGCGCCGAGACCTGGACATACAACATAGTACATACCAGACAGCGGTGCATGAAAACCTGCGTCAAGCACTACGGGCTCTGGAAAGTGCTGACAAACGACATGAACGACGCGCATGCCGACAAGCGAGGAAACCTGAACCCGTGTCTGGCCTGTGACGAGCACGCTTCCGGTCCGGGGTTCCAGTACGTAGCGGGACGAACGCGGAGAAATTCCGGCCTGGTGTCCGCCATCTGCCGGCCTACAGGGGAAATCTACCCGGTCGAGCATCAGCTTTACTTTGAGTAACTGTCGCCGCAGCAGCACACCGACATCGGCATCCGTCAACCCCACCTGCTCCGAAGTCCGCAGTCATCCCATGCGCAGGTCCCGTGAACAATTATGACAAGCCCGGCGGCAATTCCTTCCGCCGTGCTCCCTCGAGGGATTCTCAGAGGAACCCGTTAACCCGACTGCTGGCGGGCTGAAAGATTTTTACCGAACGTGGTTCAAAGTTCGAAATACAACCTTGTCTTGCAAAAAGATGTCAGACTGCAATGCGCCCAAGCGCACGCAATCTGGCATAATCAGGGACTTCTCCACAATCGCAGCCACTGGTACATGTTTCTGCCTTTTTCCTGTCACCTGTACCGGTAGGTCAGCTGCACACCGAAGGTCCTGCCCTTGGAAAGCGGCGCGAATGAACCGGTCAATTGTGGAAAAAGAGGATTGTCAAGCCCTTGGTAGCTTCCGTGCTTGACCTCGTCAAGAAGGTTCTTTCCGTAGAACCCGATTGAAAACCTGTCGTTCATCGGGGCGACATCCACTCCGGCTTCAAGAATGTTCTGCTCGAGAGCATACCCCCTGTTGTCATCAGTGAGATATGTTTTGTCGCGATATGAATAGCTTACCCTTGAAGTCATCTTCCCCCAGTTCGCAAGTCCGGTGCTATGGGTAGCGCCAAGGCTCCAAGTCAACTTCGCGGCCCGGGGAAGCTCCAGAGCAAGGTCTTTTTTGTCAAGAACGCCGTCAAGATTAAGGTCATATTTTATTTTGGTGTACTCGGGGTCTACGTATCCGACCGAACCCAGAAGAAAAAAGCTATCTGTAACGGCTACCAATCCGTCAAGTTCAAAGCCGAAGGATTCTACGTCCGCAGTGTTGCGAACCTCCTGTGAGATAACGCTTGACGATACAGGAGTAGTTATTATCCGCTGCACATCATCGATCATGTTATAGAAAACCGCGCCGTTTAGGATGCCTATGTTTGTCGATATCTTGAGTCCTGCCTCAAAGGTATCGATCTTTTCTTCATCGTACGGCCCCGGGAGTTCCTGAGTTGGAGGGAAACTGTTTCGCAGATTATAGCCTCCGGAGCGGAATCCTCTGGTCCAGTGTCCGTAAATGTTTGCTTCATAGTTCTCTCCGCCGCCTAGATAGTAGACAGCTCCCAGCTTGGGCGACCAGCTGTTCCAGGTCTCCTCGTCTGTGAAATCAAACTCGCATTCCGGTCCGACCGCGACGTTGCAGTCCGCAAAGGTAGCGGATACGGTCTCCGCCTCTCTCTTTTCACGGCTGTAACGGGTGCCCCCGATAAGCGTTACCCGGTCCGTAAGATCGTAATCAAGGGAGACAAATACTCCCAGAGTGTCAACAAAATAATTCCCTCCCAGGTTCTGGGTAATATTTCCTCCCAATATAAAACGGCGGTCATGGTAGTTTATCTCGTTTGTAAAGTAATAAAGACCGGTTGTCGCGTGGAGCCTTTCGAAGAATCTGCCCACGTAGCGCAGTTCGTTGCTCCACTGGCGGTAGGGAGTCCATCCGCGTATGTGGAAAATGTCTCCCGGAGTAGAATCGACATCAATCAAAGCGGTGCCTTCTGCATCGTAAAAACCGAATATATTGGTCACAGTGCCGTCTCCGAAATCCACATCCCAGTCGAGCTGAGCGGAGAAAAAGTGATGTTTATGTCTCCTGAAGCCTTCCTCGTCAATGCTGAAATCATGACTTTCGGGATCGAAGTTGCCCCGGTTCTGTGACGCGGTGCCGTCGTTCCTCGTTTTTTCGTACTGATAACGCAGAACAAGGCTTACGTCATCCGTCGGGTTCCACGCAATCATCGGTCGCACCATCCGTATGTCGTTTTCTCCGAAAGCCTCGCCCGTGTGGAGATTCTTAAACCAGCCGTTGTCCTGATTCGTGTACGCGCTTATTTTCACGCTCACCGTCTCGCTGATCGGGCCTCCGATTGTGCCCATGTAATAGGAGTTCAGACTTTCCCCTCCTCCTTCAAATGAAGTGCGGGCCGACACCTCAAAGACGTCTCCCGGTCGCTTGGTATTAATCAGTACGGCGCCCCCCGTGACATTCCGCCCGAAGAGCGTTCCCTGCGGCCCTCTCAGCACCTCTATGCTTTCAACATCGAAGGTATCAAACAAAACTATGCTTATCTGCCCCATATAGACGCCGTCGACAAACACTCCCACGGTCGGGTCAACAGACGCTATGGAGTCGTTTATCGCGACACCGCGGATGGAAAAGTTGGCTATCGACATTCCTGAGATGGCATCGTCAAGCGCCACGTTGGGCATGCGCACCGCGAGACTTTCAAGGTCGTTTACCTTAAGGGCTTCAATGTCTTCCGAACTGAAATGGGTAACCGACAGGGGAACGTTCTGAATCAGCTCCTCCCGTTTTCGGGCGGTGACAGTGATTTTTTTGAGATGTACGCCGCTTACCCCGAACACATCCTGTGGAACCGCTTCATCGTCCTGCGCGTATGCGTCACCGCCGCCGAGCGACGCCAAGAGCACATATACAAGAAACATGGATAAAAACTTCTTCACCGCAGACTGAAATTCTCCTTTAATCATTTTGATGCCCTCCTCTCTGCTAAACGTAAATTATAACATAACCCGGCATGGAAAATCCAAGTCATCAGAAGCTACTGCGTAACGGGGCTTGTAACTCGGGATGAAACGCCCGGTTATGGCGGGCGCCTAGGCAACGCGAATCAGGATACGGGGATGGAACTTTCGATCAGCAGAATCGGTATGTTTTCCCTTACGGGGTAGAGATATTTCCCGTTGCGGCAGAGAAGTCCCCCCTCGATCTTCTCTGAGACCGGCTCTCCCGACCTGTCAACGAGAGTTCCGAGCTCGACAAGTCCGTTAAGCCGTGTGACAGTCTCCTGATCAACCTCCTCAAGAGGTTCTCCGGTCTCGGGACATACGAGAATTTCAAGCAGTTCCTTGTCAATCATCAGTTTCGGGATTAACAGTTTCCGAAGGGTCTCATTGGGATACGGGTGCAGCGGAACTCCCGCTCGCAAGAAACCTTCTATGTTCCCAGCAGTTTCTGGGATTCCTCATCCGATTTCTCAAAATAAAACTTGGGATCGCTACGCCCGGCTATAACGTTCGCGTCAATGACGCAGCGCGTCACCCCCTCCAGCGAAGGCACTTCATAGAAAACCTCAAGCATAATCGATTCTATGATGGCCCGAAGCCCTCTGGCCCCGGTATTTCTCAAGACGGCTTCCCCGGCAATGGCTTTTCTCGCATCTTCAGTTATCTCCAGTTGCACCTTCTCGATTTCCATCATCTTCTCAAACTGCTTCACAATGGCGTTTTTGGGCTCGGTCAGAATTTCGACTAGCTGCTCTTCGGTAAGTTCGCTCAGACTGGCGATAACCGGGACTCTACCGACGAATTCGGGAATCAGTCCAAACTGGACGAGATCTTCAGGCTGGACCTTGTTGAGAAAGTTGCTTTCGTCCTCACCAGCCCTGTTTGACAATTTAGCCCCGAAACCGATGGACTTTTCCCCGATTCTCGCGCGGATAATATCCTCAAGGCCACAGAAAGCACCACCGCATATGAAAAGGATGTTGGTAGTGTCCACTTGAGTAAATTCCTGCTGCGGATGCTTCCTCCCCCCCTTGGGAGGAACATTCGCTAGAGTCCCTTCCATTATCTTGAGCAGCGCCTGCTGCACACCTTCCCCCGATACATCCCTGGTGATCGAGGGACTGTCGCTTGATTTGCGCGTGAGCTTGTCTATCTCATCTATATAGATAATGCCTCCACGGGAAGCTTTTTCGACATCGTAGTCTGCCGCCTGGAGCAGGCTCACTATCATATTTTCCACGTCCTCGCCTACGTAGCCAGCTTCCGTATAGCAGGTAGCGTCCACTATCGTAAAGGGAACGTCGAGAACCTTGGCCAGCGTCTGCGCAAGCAGGGTTTTTCCAGAACCCGTGGGGCCTATGAGAAGTATGTTGCTTTTCTCCACCTCCACTTTATCGCTTCTTCTCCTGCCGGATTCGTTAAACTGCATCCGTTTGTAGTGATTGTAGACGGCGACGGAAAGCACCTTCTTGGCGTTTTCCTGACCTATTATGTATCCGTCAAGAAAGGACTTCATCTCCTGGGGAGTCGGAAAGGATTTTTTCGGTTGCGGAAAAGTGCTGTCCTTGGTCTTTTCTTCCGCTATGATCTGGTTGCAGAGATCTATGCACTCATCGCAGATATAGACTCCGTGACCCGCTATAAGCTTGTTGATCTCATCTTGATTCTTCCCGCAGAAAGAACAGTAGTGCTTCGTTTCTTCCTTACCTTTTTTAGGACTCATCCGGTCGCTTCCTCCCTTTCGGTAATTATGGCATCCACTATCCCGTAATCAATAGAATCCTGAGCGGTCATGAAAAAGTCTCTGTCCGTATCGTCCACTATCTTCTCAAGAGTCTGCCCGGTGTGTTTCTCAAGTATGGAATTGAGCTGCTTTTTCACCCTGACAATCTCCTTTGCGTGTATCTCTATGTCGCTTGCCTGCCCCGAAACACCTCCGAGCACCTGGTGAATCATTACCCTCGAGTGCGGAAGCGCGTACCTTTTGCCCGGTGCGCCGCTTGCCAGAAGAACCGCGGCCATGCTTACCGCCTGCCCGATGCATATGGTAGAAACTTCGGGCTTCACGTACTGTATTGTGTCGTAGATTGCAAGACCGGAGGTGACATGCCCTCCAGGGGAGTTTATGTAGAGGTAAATAGGCGTCTCGGGGTTTTCGGATTCAAGAAAAAGAAGCTGGGCGATGACGACGTTGGCTACCGCATCGTTTATATCGGAACCTATGAAGACGATCCTGTCCTTAAGGAGCCTTGAGAAAATATCATAGCCCTGATCGCCCCTGCTCGTACGCTCAATAACGTAAGGTATGAAATCGGTTATCATCAAACCGATTATAACTAAGCGGGTTGTTCCTTGTCAATCTGCAAACACCCGCAAACATCCGCGAAGATTCGGTGATATTTCCGACCAAGATACTCCCTGTAACACGGCCATGTGACCACAGCGTATGGAACGGCGAAAAAGCAGGAGCTTGACCTAAAACTGCACAGAAACAAATCGAGAGTCCGGCATATAGCACCTGGGGTCATGGTCATGCATGCAATTCTCCCAAGAATACCGATATTTTCACAGCCTCAATTAAGATTTAGAACAGATTTAGAGCTATCCTCCTTGAATGTACAAGAGTCGAATTTATACTTACAGGAAAGGGAGTTGTGGCGAAAGTCACGGTGAATATTCAGTGCATACACAATGAAGAAGAAATTGAAGTCAGCTTGGAGTTAACCAAAATTTGTTGCGGACTGGCCCTCCGCACAGTCAAAATTTATTGCCAATATAATTAACAGATTCGACGGTCGGCTGAATATACGTTCAAAAGATTTCAGGCGCCCATAATCAATGATGCAAATCAAACCCAATCAATCAGCAACTGCACATCATCTCTCTGGTTTGCGACACGCCACGATTGAAAGATTCTCAGCTAAGACAAGTAAAGAGAAGCAACTTGCCTTTCTGGAATTTCTGACCAACCAGCAATCTAGGTCTTTCCTTTCTGCAAGCCCTTATCAGGTTCTTGGCAATAAATCCTCCCAAAATATAGATAGTGCACAAGATAGAAATTTCTCGCGGCATACGGTCTCTGCCACATGGTATCTGAGTGCACTAAAAGAACTGGATGAATTAGATACGGAGATCGCCGAGGAAGGTTCGCCGGAGATCACTACTGATATGAAGAAAGAGGCTAGAAGAATTATCGAAAAATTAAAGAATCAGCCTCTCGCACCTATAATTTATTCTACTGAAGAAGGTGAAATTGTTATTCAGTTTAAATCTCCCGTAAAATCTTCAATAATTGCTATTGAACTCGATAATAAAGGAAAGGGGGCATGTTTCTGCTATATAAACGGCAAAAACCGGTATGCCCGATATCAGGATTGCTCTGAATTGCCCGATGGATTTGTGAAGGAGCAGCTACAGCTGTTGAATGAATCGCAGGGGATATAGTTGCAATGCCACGACTTCTGATCTTGCTGACAACAATTGACTTGGCAGGAGCGTCTTCCTCAGAAGTCTGTCGAGAAAAGCAGAAAAGAGTAATCAGATACCAAAAAAGGGGGGGGGGTTTTTTTTTTTAGAGAATGAGAAAGCAGAATCCATATCCGTTGACAGAATGGATAGTGCAACGTTAATGGAAAGGGGATTATGTAGGAACGTGCCGAAACGTTTGACGTCCTGGCACTGTGCTGTAAAATAACGGCCATCAAGGAGATACGGACTGATGGTTCATACATCACTTGGCAAATCTAACCGGAAGGGTATCTCACTGGTAGGAATCATGCAGAAGTTCCCGGACGACGCGACCGCTGAAGCGTGGTTCGTCAAGCTCCGGTGGCCAAACGGTATCAAGTCCCTCTGGTCCATGCTAAAGCGTGCGCACAAGGGTACGTTCCACGAGTTGAGCAAGAAACATCTGGATTGGTACGTGCAGGGGTTCGCAGCCCGCCACAACCTGCAGGACGCCGACACCATCGACATTATGGAGTCGCTGGTTACTGGGGCTGTCGGCAAACGGTTGCGGTACGAAGACCTGATCGCCAACAATGGGCTTGCCAGCGGGGTGCAGTCGTGAACGGTAACGCTGCCATTGCCCCAACCGTCAATTCGACCGGAACGGGCCGACGTATCGCTAAGCGTCGGTCCAAGAAAATGATTGCCTTCGGCTGGTATGGCGGGAAATTTTCTCATTTGGATTTCTTGCTGCCGCTTATCCCGGACGATGCGACGCATTTCTGTGATGTATTCGGGGGGTCTGCTGCCGTTCTATTGAACGTAAAGCCTTACAGGGTCGAGACCTACAACGATCTTGACTCGGAGCTCGTAAACTTTTTTGAAGCCCTCCGTAATCAGGGGCCGAAACTCATCAAGGCCATTGGCCTAACTCCGTTTTCCCGCGAGGAATTGGTGCGTGCGTGTAAACCGGAAAAAGGGTTGTCGAAATTGGAACGTGCCCGTCGGTTCTACATTCGAGCGCGACAAACACGAACCGGGCTGGCACAAACCAGTAGCGAGGGCAGGTGGGCGCATTGTGTTCTTACTTCACGTGCGGGCATGTCCGGCGCAGTGTCTCGTTGGCTTGGATCTGTTGAGGGGTTGTCAGAGATAGCGCAGCGGCTTCAACGGGTACAAATTGAGAATGCGCCAGCCGTTGAGGTGATTCAGCGGTACGACACAGTAGATACCGTGTTCTATGTTGACCCGCCCTACGTGCATTCCGCACGAGGCGATGCTACTGCCTACGGTCACGAGATGACTGACGATGACCATGAGAGTCTTTCCATGATGCTGAACGGTACTCGGGGACGTGTAGTGCTGTCCGGGTATCGAACCAGTCTTTACGACCGTCTCTATAAGAATTGGAGACGTGTAGACGCGAAAGAGCGTAATTGCCACTCTGTGCGTAAGCCACGCCAAGAGTCAGTCTGGTTAAATTTCTGATTGATGGACAACATTGAAGCACGCAAATGGCTGGATGGTGCATGGGACCGTGTTCTGGAGACGGGAATTGGGGAACCAGACACTGAAATTGACCGCTTGGTTAATTCCAAGTTGGTTTCAATCCGTTATGCAATATTGACGCAAATGCTCGGCAAAATTGCCAATGCAAACAGAAGTCTTTTGAGTCTTCAATTAGGAACGGAGCAATCCCCCGGCGCATGGGACGCACGAAGTTTCTGTTCAGCGGTGATCGTGCCATGGGTGTCGGACAATCATGACGTTTTAGGCAAGAGTCCAGACCCCTATGTCAACAATCCACTGCGACGGCAAAGGTTGGACGAAGGAACTCACCAATTGCGCTACAAGCAGGAGTGGGACGCACTCGTATCATTCCTTGCGCCTCTGGATACCGGTGGTCGAATAAAACTTGAAGCCGCGTTTATTCGTTGTCTGGAGAGTGTGGCTCGCCGCCTAGCGGCGCAGTCATTTGGATACCAGGTTCCGATTCGAGTCAGTCTGCCGCAAATGATTCGCGTCCTTGAAGAGTTCCTTGCAGAAGCAAGCGGTGGTTTGCGACCTTTAGTTGTGACTGCTGCAATGATGACCGTTTTGGGGCGTGCCTTTTCGCTTTTCGCGAATGTCTTATCGCAAGGGCTGAACGAATCAGATTCATCTACTGGGGCACCGGGTGACGTGATGTGCATGGACTCCAATGGCAATATGGTTCTGGCTATTGAAGTCAAAGACCGAGCCTTGACCTTGGCAGATGTTCGCGGTTCGATACAAAAAGCCCGAGCTTCAACTGACCCATTAAGCAATTTGCTGTTCGCGTCGCCGAGCATCCGAGACGATGAACGAGACGTGATCAATGAAAATATGGAAGCTGCTTGGGCGTCTGGCTTGAATATCAGTCAAATTGACGTCGTTGATTTGGTCAATGCGTCGTTCGCATTGCTTCCTGAGGAATGGAGGCCGAAACTGTTGCGTGAGATAGGAACGGAACTGGATGAAAGGGCGGACCATGCGCATCGCCGTGCATGGCACGATTTACTGTCCGATATCAGTGGAGGGAGCAGTTCAAGCTAGACTGTTGAAGTTGTAATGCCCCCGACTTCTGACCTTGATCACAACAATCGACCTATCAAGAGTGTCTTTTCCAGAAGGCTGTCGCGGCGCGGAATATCTTCGTCTGCTTCCCTGAGTAGTTTTGCGGCAAGAAGATAAAGCCCATGCGCGCTGAGAAATCCGGGCGGATATGATCTACGGCAAAATCATGTTCCTCATTCGCTTTCCACTTCCTCAACCTGGGCCTGCTCCAGAAGAAGATCCAGGACCCCACGGGTTCTGATCTGGGATTCCAGATGCTCTATAGTCCCCGGCTGTTCATAAGCCTTGTGCACCTGATCCGGGGGAAGATTATATGAAGCGGCGAGGCGGTCTATGTGTTCGTTTAGCTGCTTGCGGGTAACTCTCACATTCTCCTTCTGGGCGATGCGACCTAGAATTATGGATGTCCTGACGCTCTCGGCGGCCTTCTCGGTGAATTTCGGCGCCACTTCCTCCCCGATCTCGGGCTCTGCGACTCCGCCTCTCTGCATGTCAGAGAGGAACCTTGCTTTAAGGCTCTCCTCCTCCTTTTCAAGCAGCGACCGAGGAACGTTGAACTGATTTTTCGAGAGAAGGTCGTCGACTATCTGGTCCCTCATGGAGGAAAGCTGTTCGTCTTCATGGATGCGCTCAAGCTGCTCCTTTATGGCCTCTCGCAACTCAGAGATGCTTTCAACTTCGAAATCCTTCGCGAAATCATCGTCCGCCTCAGGGAAAACCCTGTCGTGAATCTCATTTATCTTGGCGGTGAAATTGACGGTTTTCCCGGCGGCCTCGGATATCAGGAAATCTTCCGGGTAGGAAACCGAGAATTGAGCTTCCTCGCCCGCCTTCTTCCCAAGCAGGTTCTCTTCGAACTCGGGCGCAGCCTGCTCTTCGCCCAGCAAGAATCTCAGGTTCTGCCTGCTAAGATCGTCTATGGTCTCCCCGTCCTCAAACGTGCCGCTGTAGTCTACAAAGACGTAATCACCTTCCTTGGCAGAACGGTCCTCCTCGACAAGCCTTGACTGCGCGGATCTCTCCCTGAGTTTGTCTACCTCGGCATCTATGTCCTCCTCGGTCACCTGGCGGACGGTTTTCTTCACTGGAATAGAGCTGTAGTCGGAAAGCTCAAAATCGGGAATCACCTCGAATTCAGCCGAATATGCGAACTCCTCTCCGGTTTTTACCTCACCCATCTCCGTAATGTCGGGGCGCGTCACCGGCAAAAGCGAGCGCTGCGCAAGGGCTTCGGACAAGGTTTCCGAGACAAGGTTAGATGCGGTTTCCTGATCGACCTCCTTTCCGTACATGGACTCGACCACGTGGCGGGGGACCTTTCCCTTTCTAAACCCCTTGACGCTCACTCCCCCCATAACATCGCGGAACACGGAATTTCTCTTTTCCGCAACCTGTTCTGCAGAAAGGGAAACGCTTATTTTTTTTCTGGTGCTGTCAATGTCCTCAATATTTATTTTCATTTAGTTTAAAACCTCTCAGTAAATAATTCCCAGAGGAAGCAATGTTCTCTCCGGGGTACTTATATATTTGCTACTTTTTTTTTGCTTTTAGGGGAAATTTTTCAGGATTTTCAATTATTTCTTCCGTAACGTCAACATCAATGTCGGGCCAATAAAAATGCCCTGGAGCCGGTTCTTCAACATTGACGATCGATTTTATGGACTTGTCCCTGAACCAAGGAAAATCATCATAAGACATAAACAACTCTTTCCCATGAGCCAGAAGCCATGCTCCATGAGTAGAGATATTTGTTACCTCAACCGCCGAAATGCTCCTTCCATGCTGCGACAAGCTCATCGTAATGAATCTCCACAAGTAATTCAATCTCCCTGAGCTGGTGTATAGGATAACGATAATTTTTTGCTAACTCAATTTTGGGTTCAAGCCAAAACTTCGTCTCGTTTCCACTTGATACTACATTGACATGAATTTGTTGTTCTTCTCTCGAGAAAAAGAAGAATCGATAACCTTTTTCTTTAAACACCGTAGGACTCATGGTTAGCGCATATTTATACTTGATGTGGGTAGAACCCGCTACATGTTTTTAATGCCGTTCGCGACTTACGAATGTTTTTCCCGGTATACGTAATTTCGTGCAAACAACGAAAAGGCAAGAAGAAGCAGGATAGCTTGCGGGACCGCGGTTTCATAAGAAGGGTATATCCCGAGGGTATCCATGTAAGGAATGAAATCCGCCGTAGTTGAGGAAATAATTCCCGCCTCCTGAAGTTCAAGTATTCCCTTGCCGAGCAGGATGAAGCAGAGCAGGTAAAGAAAAACGCTGGTGAAGGAGAAAAAGTACTTAAGAGGAATCCTGAGAGTGAACTTGTACATAAGAAAGGCTATTACGAACACAACCGCTATTCCCGCAATAAGCCCATATATAACATGGGGCATAGATGAATCGGTCTGATAGAAAAGCGCTTGGTAAAAAAGCATTGTTTCGAAAGCCTCTCTGTAAACGGCAAGAAACGAAACGAAAGCAAGGGTAATACCGCTTCTTCGGGTAAGCGCGCCCTGGGTTTTGGAGCGGACGTATTCCTTCCATTTTTTTACGTCCGCCTTTGAGATAAGCCAATAACTTACGTAAAAAAGGATCACTGCTGCCAGAAGAGAAGTCACTCCTTCCACAATCTCCCTCCTGGCGCCCGAGATATCTATTAGGGTTCTTGCCGCAACCCACGTCGCCAGTCCCGCAAAGATGGCAAGCACCCACCCGTAGTGAACGTACCTGATCATCCCTCGGTTACCCGAATGCGCCAAAGCCGCAATAACGGCCGCGATTATAAGCAGAGCTTCGAGCGCTTCTCTCAGAATTATGGCAAAGGAATTAACGAAACTCAGGTACTTGCCGAGGGATGAGCCGCCTTGCAGGATACGTTCTGACTCGCGAAGATCCTCCTCTATGCTCGCCTTAAGATCATGAAGTTCGGATGAATCCCTATCGGACATCACTAATGACCTGAAAAATCCCATTTTCTTCTCAACCTCAAGAACAAGCGGTCTTTTTTTCGATACCAGAACAGGCTCAATTTTCTGAAACCCTCCCAAGTACCCGTCGAGAGCCTCCTTGAAAGCCTCGTCCTTTCTGCCGGCCTCGTAAAGATCAATCGCTTCTTCAAGCTTCCTCATAGTATGGGCTATAGCCTCTGAAGCTCCCCCGGCAATTCCGTCCCGCAGGTAAGCGGTCCTCATGTAAAAAAGAACTTCCTCGTCACTGCCCCCCGCCCCGGCGTCAAGAAGAATCTCAGCGTTGCTGGCTAGGGCAAGGTTCTCAAGCTTTCTTGCATCATGGGGAATATTCTCCGTAGAAAGTCTGGAAGCACCCTCGCCTGAGGGCACATCCGGATACCCCAAAGAAAGAACGTAAAACGCCACATCCCACTTCTGCTCTTCATCAAGCACCTCCTCAAACGAGGTCATGGCGGTACCCTCAATCCCGAAAGTGGTGGTGTTGTAAACTTTAAAGGGTGAGAGGCCGAGATTTATGTCGGGGTCCGTGAAATCCGTTGGAGGAGGGTTAAGAGTCCTTGAGAAAGCCTCGTCCGGCCTTCCGGAGACCCCGTGACAGGAGGAACAGTTCCGTACGTAAAGTTCTTTTCCGCTCTCGTAATCCGGTATATTCGCCGGGTAGGGCTTGATGTCATAGGCCGAGATGATCCGTCCCTTCAATTCATTTGAAAGACTTTCCACCTCGGAAGTGGGTTCCTTGGATACTATAATTGAGTGCAGGCGAGCAAATTTTTCGGAAAAATCCGTGGTTTCTACCTTTTTCTCAGGAACTTTCTCCCACAAATCGATCGCGGCAGAAGAAAAGTCCAGCATTTCCTGATACTCAAATTCGTTTATGACTTCCCCGTCCCTGACGGCATTTGAATAATCTCCCCCTATGTAGTCGACAAGAGAGAGAACTCTGTCTATTTCCTCCCCGTAGGAAGTCCCTGGAAAAAGAAACAATATGAGAACGGTTATACGAAAGAGATTTTTTCTAAGCATGACTTATGACCGTCTCCCCGCATGGAAACCGGGAGCGTATTTTCTACCTTTCTAGACCTTTATTGTCAATAATCCCCATTGCCGCCCGATTTGCGCTCTGCAGCGGGCACAAGTCAGATGGGTGAACGGGACGATTTTTTCTTCATAAAATTATTTTAAAAAATTCTTGACATCCAAACTCCAGAATGCTATTAATATGCATTATGGATATTGAATATCCAGAATATCTATTAGTTGCGCAGCCATAGCAGGCTGCAAAAGGAGGATGTCAACAGATGGTTAATTGGACAGGACAGTGGAAAATGCTTTTTGTCTTTTTCCTTGTTTTTTCATTCGCGGGCACGCAGGTTTCATTCGCGGGTCAAGCTTCTGAGGAAAGGATAAAAAAGCTTGAGAACCAGATAAAGGTTCTCGCGGACGAGATAGAAGCAATAAAATCCGCTTCGGTAACGGAGCCTGTAGTCTACAAGGAGGAATTCGGCTTGGCCCCCGCGGCTACCAAAGTCTACAGGGTTGACCAGGGAATATCGTTCGGAGGATATGGCGAGGTACTTGTGGGCAATGTAAAAGAGGGGGATGCAAATGACGTAGTGGATAACCTGAGACTTGTTCTCTATAACGGCTACAAGTACAACGACCACATAGTTTTTAACTCTGAAATAGAGTTTGAACACGGCACTACAGGAAGCAATAAGGATGGAAAATCAGGATCGGCGTCGGTTGAGTTCGCGTATATCGATTTTCTTATAAGCGAGGAGTTCAATCTGAGGGGCGGACTTCTGCTTACTCCTTTCGGAACCGTGAACGAGATTCACGAGCCGACAACATTTTACGGAGTGGGACGTCCCGAAGTGGAAAGACGCATAATTCCGAGCACCTGGAGAGAGTCTGGAGCCGGGGCGCACGGAACGTTTGCTCTCGGCGCGGCGGGAGATCTCTCCTACAGGGCCTATGTGATGTCGAGCGCCGATGCCCGGGGATTCAAGGCATCTGACAACAGGAGTCTTCGGATCAAGGGGAACAGAGCGAGATTCGAAGACATGGCCTTTGTCGGAAGGCTTGAGTACGACCCTGTCCCGGGAATCAGAATCGGAGGATCCATGTACTATGGCAATACCGGTCAGGGCGAGACGGCTGGCGGTCAGGAGATAGACGGTCTTTTCCAGATGTACTCGGTTGACGGGCAGTTTCAGTATGCCGGCCTTGACCTGAGAGCCCTTGGGGTCTGGACGACTCTTGATGACGCCGCGCTTATAAACCAGCTTAAGGAGTATACAGGCAACAAGTCCGTCGGGGAGGAGCAGTCAGGATGGTATGTTCTCGGAGCATATAACATTTTCTCCGCTCTCGACTCCGGAAGCAGATACCTTGAATATCTGGCACCTTTTTTCCGGTATGAAAAATTCGATACGCAGGAAAAGGTTCCCACCGGATATGAAAGGGATCCAAAGAATGACAGGACCCAGTACACAATCGGGCTGAATTACAAGCCGATCTCAAATGTGGTCATAAAAGCCGAGTATCAGAATCTTGATACCGCCGCGGGCGAGGCAACGGACCAGTATAACTTCGGGGTCGGATATGTGTTTTAGTATGCAGAACTTAAATCCGCGATAAACGGGCGCGGGTTTATGCTTCTTTTTTTCTCTCTCTTTTTCTCTCTTAAAAAAGGGCAATATTCAGATAGAATGTTGCCCTTATTCTATCATGATTGCGAAAATCCTTATCTTGATAACGCTTGTGTTTTTTCTTGCCGGGGATTCCTCAGCTAAAGTCTTTCTTACCAAAGGCAAAGCGCTTGAACTTGCTTTCCCCGAGGCGGAAGAAATAGAAAAAAGACACGTGTTTCTAAACGAACGCCAAGCCCGGAATGTAAGTGAAATCGCCCGTACCGAGACAGATTCAAGACTCTATACTTTCTACATAGCAAAATCCGACGGAAAGGAGACAGGCTATGTGGTTATCGATACCCACAAGCTTCGAACCATGACGGAAACAGTAATGTTTGTCATAAATCCCGACGGGACGCTTCGCCACGCAGAAATTCTCGCATTTTTTGAACCTACGGATTACATGCCGAGCGGAAAGTGGATAAACTTGTTCCTGGGAAAAACCAAGTTGGATGGAATGAAAGTAGGAAAAGCAATCCCAAACGTTACCGGCGCCACGATAACCACAAGTTCTTTTTCAAGGGCTACCAGGAGAGTCCTTACCGTCTATCGAGTTATGTTCGGCGTTCCGGCTGATTCCTGATTCAGGAGAAAAAAATGAAATTTTTTATTTCAGCGGACATAAGAAAGAACGACCTGTTGAAACTCATCGTCTTGCTCACGACGATTTTCTTTCTGTTTCTGTGGCTCACGAACCTTCTGTTTTTTCTGAAGATAGGATTCAGCTTCGATAGCGTGGTTGAGTACTACAGGGGATCCGAAGAAAGCTTCAGGCCTCCGAGAAGCTATTTCGGGCTGCTTGAGGAAGCTCATTTCCATTTTTTCTCAATGGCCATTTTGCTGGTGACGCTTAACCATCTTTTTCTTTTTACGAACAGAAGCTCCGCCGAGAAGCTTCTCGTCATAATAGCATCTTACGGCTCGGCCTTCCTCGATATAGCCGGCGGCTGGCTGGTAAGGTACGTAAGTGCCGAGTTTGCCTATGTTAAAATCGGTTCTTTTGTTGTCCTTCAGGTATCTCTTCTTTACTTGATCATTTTCGTAACGTACTACCTTTACAGAAAAAAACCGGAGTATCCGAAGCCCCCGCAATGACCACTGCACCTTAGGGGCACTTATAAGAACCGAAGCAGGACCTTTCCTCCCCGTTTTTCCCGACGACCAGAAAACCCAGGGATTTATCTTTCCGGACAAACATCTTTGCGCCACGCGAACCCAGAACCGAAACAGCAGTTGAGAAGACATCGGCTTCCGTAGCGCTTTTGGAAACTGCCACTACAGAAGTCACGTCCTCCGCCGGCCAACCAGTTTTGGGATTGATTATATGGGAATATCTTTTACCCTCGTGCTCAAAGTAGCGCTCGTAATCTCCTGAAGTCGCAACCCCTTTTCTCATAAGATCAAGTTTCGAGATGATTTTATTGCCGCTCCCGGGTTTCCTTACTCCCACATCCCAGGACTTTCTGCCTGCGGGAGGATCCATCGCGTATATGTTTCCCCCGAAATTCACAAGCCCCCTACTGATTCCGTTCTCCCTGGCGATTTTCACCATCTCGTCAACCGCATAGCCTTTGCCTATAGCTCCGAAGTCGAGTCTGACGCAGTCGCCGTCAAGGAGGACCTGAGATTTGACTTCGTCTATTTTTATCTTCTGAAAACCCGTACACCCAAGTGCGTCGCGGATACGTGACCGAGCGGGTAACCGCCCCGCCTTGGTCTCAGCCCTCCAGAGTTCGAAAAGACTGCCTATAGTTATGTCAAAAGCCCCTTCGGTAAGCTCCGAATACCTAATCGAGGTCCGCACGAGACGCAGAAACTCCCCGGGCACGGGAACAGGAGTGACCCCCGCATTTCTGTTCACCTGGGCAAGAATGCTGTCATCCCTGTAGTTACTGAAAAGCCAGTCTATTTCCCTAGTTCTCTCGACGCAGGCATCAACAATCCGGTGGAAGAGTTCCTCGCTCGGGGAATAGAACTTAAGTTCCACGGTGGAGCCCATCGAGTAAAAAGATCTCTCGTAAAGATTCTCCGTACCGTGGGAGCAGGAACAAAAAAACAGAATTAAAAGCGCAAGAAGGCGCATATCTTGAGAATCACGTAAAGCATTTTTCTGCGAGAGGAGGGAGTCGAACCCTCACACCCTAAGGTACTAGATCCTAAATCTAGCGCGTCTGCCTGTTCCGCCACTCTCGCCCTTTACCGTCAAAGTCGGCAAGCACCCGGAATCGTATTTCCGGACAGTGCCGTAAGACGCAAAATGAAGTGGGCTGCGAGGGATTCGAACCCACGACCGACTGATTAAGAGTCAGCTGCTCTACCAGACTGAGCTAGCAGCCCGCAAACAGAATAACAGAAAAGAAAATAAATGAAAATCGAAGCGCCCACCGACCCAAGAGGGTAAAATTTCCCACCTTTTTGAACTCTCTCTCAAGATCGTTTATTTTTGAAGTTGTGGAAAATCTAATAAATCGCTTCAGGGAATACCACAACGCCTACCACACGCAGATAGAAAACCTGCTGCTCTCTATCCTGATAGTGGCAATCCTCTTCTTCCTCAGAAAAATCCTCATTTCAGTCATAACCAAGAACACGAAAGATCCCAAGACAGTCTATTACTCAAAACGCATTATAGGGTACGTCCACGCCTTCCTTGCTATAATACTGGTCGGCAGCATATGGATAAAGGGTCTGGGTCCCTTGGGAACCTACCTGGGTATCGCGAGCGCCGGTCTCGCTATAGCGCTACATGAAACCATAGCCAACATTGCCGGCTGGTTCTTCATCCTCTGGAGAAAACCCTTCGTAATAGGGGACCGCATACAGATAGGAGAAACCAAGGGGGATGTAATAGACTTAAGGCTGTTTCAGTTCAGCATAGTCGAGATCGGAAACTGGGTTGAAGCGGAACAGAGCACAGGCAGGATCATACATATTCCCAACAGCCACGTTCTGAAGGAAAGAACCGCGAATTATCACGGCGCTTTTAACTACATATGGAATGAGATACAGGTTCTCGTAACGTTTGAGAGCGACTGGAGAAAGACCCGCGAAATTCTTGAGAAGATAGCGAAAGAAAAAATCGAATCCTCTTCAAAGCAGGCTGAACAACAACTCAACCTGGCCGCCGAAAGATACATGATACATTTCTCGAAGCTCACCCCGGCGGTTTACATGTCGACAAGAGACAGCGGAATTCTGTTTTCAATGAGATACATCATAAACCCGAGACAGAAAAGGGGCTCGGAGCAGGGTATCTGGGAAGCGATACTGAGCGAGTTTGAAAAACATCCCAATATTGATCTCGCTTACCCGACGACGCGCTTTTATACTCTTCCGCCCGAAAGTCCTTAAAAAAACAAAGTCCGCTCCCTGAATTGGAGCAAACAAATTCCCTACTGCCTGTTCTCAGCGGAATTTTCTTCGGGTTTCAGGATGGAAACCGCGGCCGCATCGGGGTTTATGTACTTCCTGGCCACTCTCGCTACATCATCAGCCGTAACGGAAAGAATCTTCTCCGGGAACTTCCTGTATTCGTAAGTGCCAATTCCGTAAAGCTCGTCAAACCCGACCGTAGACGCCTGGGCGGAGTTTCTCTGAAGCCCTATCTCGAAACTGCCGACTATGTAGTTTTTCGCCCTTTCAAGCTCATCCTCCCCGACACCCTCCAAAACAAGCTGGAGCTGTTCCTTTATCGCTCCGAGCGCCTCTTTTTCCTTCTGCGGAGCAGTTCCTATATAGACGCCGAAATAGCCGCCTTCCATCCCGGGAACATAGAACGAAGTGACGGCGTAGGCAAGACTTTTCTTGTCTCGAAGCTCGATGAAGAGTCTTCCTCCCTGGCCTGAGAGCACCGAATTCAGCACTTCGAACGCGTAGCGGTCTCGGTTTTTAAAACCCGGGGCGTGAAAACCCGCGATAATGTGGGTCTGGGCCTTGTCTCTCTCAAACTCGATGGTTTCCCTCCCGGCAGAAAGCACAGATTCGCGGGGGGGCCGGATTTTTTTGAAGCCTCCATGCTTCCTTCCGCCAAACAGTTCTTCGAGAACGCCAAGAGTTTTCTCCGCATCAATGTCGCCCGCAACGGAGATAACCATGTTCTCGGGCCTTATGACTTTTCCATAAAACCTCCTGATATCGGCCGAAGTGAACCTGCCTACGTTTTCCTCGGTTCCCAGTACGTTGAACCTGTAGGGATGCTTGCGGAAAAGAGTCTTCAGAAAATTCCTGACCGTTTTTCCCGTGAGGTTGTCCTCCTGCTTTTCCAAGGCGGCCAGGATTTCCCTTCTCTCCCTCTCCATTTCCTCATCGGAGAAAGAAGGATTAAGTATCACGTCTGAGAAAATATCCATTGCCCCTTCAAAGTTCTCGCTTAAGGCAGAAAGGGTTACCCCGACGCTGTTTTTTCCAGAAAAGCCATCGACAGTTCCCCCGAGCCCTTCTATCTGAGCGGCTATATCTTCTGCGGTGCGGCTCGAGGTGCCGCGGGTGAACATCCCGGACATGAAGTTCGAAATTCCGTTTGTATTCTCGTCCTCATACCTGAGACCGCCCAGGAAAACCGCGTGAACGGAGAAAAGCGGAACAGCAGGATTGCGTTTCAAAAGAACCCGGATTCCGTTTGAAAGCTCGTGTTTTTTTAATTCCGTCTGCGTTGAGGAAGCCTTCTTCTTTTCTTTTTTCCGAGTCTCTCCAGGAAAAACAAGAGCTTTTCTGAAGCCCTGCTCAACCCCCTTGGTTTTGTCTTCTGGAAGCAGAACTCCCGCGGTGAGATTCCTCTGCGTGAGGTATTTTCTGGCCACGCGCAATATGTCCTCCGGGGTAATATTTCTCACTCTCTCAAGGTAGAAGCGTTCGTAGCCGTAATCTCCCGTTTCAAGCTCGAAGTAACCAAGCTTTCTCGCCTGTCCCTGCATGGTCTCCTTGGCGCGGATAAAGTCCCTTTCTATATTGGTTTTGGCACGGGCAAGCTCCTCGGCCCCGACGGGCTCATTTTTTATAAGCTCTATTTCAGCCACTATCTCCTTTGAGGCTTTTTGAACCTTGCCGGGATCAAAAACTCCGCCCACGAGGAAAAGGCCGCTTTCCTTGAGACTGTAAGCGTAGGCGTATATGTCGTTTACGGTGGCATTTTGCTCCTTCAGCTTTCTGTAGAGTCTGGAGCTTTCCCCGGTGCCCAGTACGCCGCTTATAACGTCAAGAACAGGAGTGTCAGGGTGGCTCGCCGAGGGGGTGTGAAAGGAGAAACTGAAGTAGCCAGTGTTTACGTCGCGGCCGATAACAAAGGTTCTTGTGCGTTTCTGCTCGGGTTCAGGAGGAAGTTTGCACTCAGGAGTTTCTCTTCTCTTTATTTTTCCGAAAGTCCGGGCCACCGCGTCCTTTATTCCCTCGGGATCAAAATCCCCGACCACAACGAGAATCATGTTGTCCGGGGAATACCACTTTCTGTAGAAATCCAGTATTCCGTCCCTGGTGAAACTCTCCACGCTCTGCTTGGTTCCAATTATGGGCCTTCCGTAGGGATGAACACTGTAGGCCGTGGAAAAAAGCTTCTGGCTGAGAACTCTTGAGGGAGAATCCTCTCCCCTTCTTATCTCTTCCTGCACAACCTCAAGCTCCTTCTCAAGCTCCACGGGGTCAAAAGTCGAGTTTTCCATGACGTCTGAGAGCACCTCAAGAGCCATGGGCAGAAAGCGTCGCGCGCTCACAATGTAATAAACCGTCTCGTCAAAGGAGGTAAACGCGTTTATATCTCCTCCCCCCGCCTCGACCATTCCGGCTATCTCGCCGACCTGCCTTCTTTCCGTCCCCTTGAAAAGCATATGTTCGTGCACATGCGCGAGGCCATACTCGCCCTCCACCTCGCACGCGCTTCCGGTCTTCACCCACACGTTAACTGCGACAACCGGAGAGGAGTCGTTTCTCTCAAGAAGCACGGTCATGCCGTTAGAAAGACTGTATTTCGCTACTCCTTCGACACCCGCAAAGGTCTGCGCATTTAAACTCATAAGACTTGCTCCCGTAATCAGAATGAACAGAAAAAGTAATTTGAAAACCCCTTTCATCGACTCCAGCCTCCAGAGGGAAAACCCCTAGGACTCATCGCCAGCCAGGGCTTCTGACTCTTTGTCCCGCGATGTAGCCTTCGCGGCCAGCTTCCAGGCACAACGTCCGAGATCAAGGATAAAGTAGCAGTAAGTTATAGCAACCGCAACCACTCCGGGATTGGTAATAAGCGCCGTAATTATTATAGAGCCCGCGACAAGAGTGCTGAAAGGTCCGAATCTGGCTATTCGGGGGAACTTTCTGTATGGAACCTCGCTAACCATAACAAGTGCTACAAAAGGAACAAAGAAAAGACAAAAAGATTTCATAAGTGGCGTAGCAATGATCTGAAACTCAGAGAGAAGAAGTATCGGAGAGAGGATAAGTCCTGCGGCCATAGGACTCGGAAGCCCCGTGAACATGCGCTTTTCCTTGGTAGTAAACTGCACGTTAAAACGCGCAAGCCTGAGTGCTGCGCAGACCACGTAGAAAAGCATAGCCATCAGTCCGGGATTTCCGTATTCCGAAAGCCCCCAAACGTAAAGAAGCACTGCCGGGGCGACCCCGAACGATACAAGGTCGCAGAGTGAATCATAGGAGGCGCCGAAACGGCTCTCAGAGTTAAGAGCTCTTGCTATTCTGCCGTCAAGCATGTCGACAAGTACCGCCATGCCGATAAATCCAGATGCCCACCAGAAGCGATTAAAAAGCCATTCCTCAGAGACTACGGCTGAGGCATGGTCCCCGTGAATGGAAATCGAAGTCACTATGGACGCAAGACCGAACGCAAGGCCCACAGTCGTGAGCATGCTCGGCAGCAGGGGGATAACCCTCCCCGGTCGGGAAGATCTTCTCCTTCTTTTTTTTCTCAAGTTAGCCACGCTATAACCGTCCTGCCGGCCACGACTTTCTGCCCTATCTCGACACCCACTTTCACATCCTCGGGCAGATAAACATCCACTCTTGAACCAAACTTTATAATCCCGAATTTTTTCCCGATTTCCAATACGTCGCCGAATTTCGCGTGAGATACGATTCTTCTTGCGAGGAAACCCGCCACTTGGACTACAACCACCCGGACCCCGTCCTCGCACTCAATCAGGGTTGCGAGCCGCTCGTTGGCCTCGGACGAATCCCCCTCAAAGGCCATTTTGAATTTCCCGGGGTAATAGGTGGTTCCGACGACCTTGCCGGAAACGGGAAATCTGTTTATATGGCAGTCGAAGATGGAGAGGAAGATGCTTATTCTTCTGGTGTTATGCTTAAGATAGCTATCTTCAAAAGTCTCCGAGATATCTATTATCTTTCCGTCCGCGGGACAGATAACCGAACCGGGCTCAAGCGGAGGAAGCTCCCTTTCGGGATCCCTGAAAAAAAAGACGGAAAAAGCGGTAAGCAGAAGAAATACTAAGAACAAGGAGAAAGAACCCAAAAGCGCGAGGAGAATACAAAGCGCGGCTGAAACATAAATTATACCGAGCCCCTCGCTTGCGACCCTCACAAACCGGAAATCCATCAATTCTTGTCTTTATCGACCAGTTTTTTCTGGAAAAGCGAGCTCATCATCCCCCTGAGCTCAGCACCGACTTTTTCGATCGGATGTTCCTCACCCTGCCTGAGAAGCGCGTTATAGGAAGGTCTTCCGGCCTGATTCTCAAGTATCCATTCCGAAGCGAACTGTCCAGACTGAATTTCCCCGATTATCTTTTTCATTTCCTGTTTTACGGAGTCGTTTATAAGCCTAGGGCCCCTTGTTATGTCTCCGTACTTGGCCGTATCGCTCACCGAGTAACGCATGTTGGCTATCCCGCCTTCGTATATAAGGTCAACTATAAGCTTGACTTCGTGGCAGCACTCGAAATAAGCCATCTCGGGCGGATAACCTGCTTCAACAAGCGTCTCGTACCCGGCCAGGATAAGAGCCGTGAGCCCTCCGCAGAGAACTGACTGCTCCCCGAAAAGATCGGTTTCCGTCTCGTCCTTAAAAGTCGTCTCTATAACTCCCGCTCTCGAGCATCCGATGGCTCTGGCGTAAGCAAGAGCAAGGTCTTTGGCGTTGCCTGTGGAATTCTGGTGAACGGCCACGAGTCCCGGCACACCGGCGCCTCCGACGTACTGGTCCCTTACCGTGTGGCCCGGGGCCTTGGGAGCGACCATGAACACGTCCACGCCCGCGGGTGGTCTGATCTGTCCGTAGTGAATATTAAAACCGTGACTGAACATAAGCGCGTTTCCGGCGACCAGGTTCTTTTCGACATGCTCATGGTATATCGCCGGCTGGTAAGTGTCCGGAGCCAGCATAACCACTATGTCCGCGGATTTGGAAGCGGCGGAAACTGACTTCACATTAAAACCAGCCTCCTTGGCCTTTTTCCAGTTGGCACTGTCTTTAATATCCGCGACCGTAACCGAGAGTCCGCTTTCTCTTAGGTTCTGGGCATGGGCGTGACCCTGGCTTCCGTAGCCTATGATCGCAATCTTCTTTTTCTTAAGCTTAGACGAATCAATATCCTCATCGTAGTAAACTTTCACCGGTTATATCCTCCTTTACTTGCTCTTCTTGTTCGCCCGGGACATGGCGACAGTTCCCGTTCTCGCGATTTCCTTTATCCCGAAAGGTCTTTGAAGTTCAACGAACGCCTGGATCTTCTGTTCATCCCCTGTAACCTCGAACGTGTATGACCTTGGAGACACATCGACGACCTTGGCCCGGAATATGTCGGCAATCCGCAGAATCTCCGGCTTGGAATCGGCCTTGGCATCGACCTTGACGAGAATCATCTCCCTTTCCACGCGGTCAAGCTCGGTCATGTCGACAACCTTGATTACGTTGACCATGTTGTTGAACCTTTTGATTATCTGCTGAATTATGGCTTCATCACCGGTTGTGACCAAGGTTATTCTGGACGTCCCCGGTTCCTGTGTTTCCGCGACGTTAAGACTCTCAATGTTAAAATCCCTCGCGCTGAAAAGCCCGGCGATTCTTGAGAGTACTCCGGCTTCATTGTCTACCGTTATGGATATGGTGTGTCTCGATTTCATGGAACCTCCAAAGTGGTGAAAAAATTATCAGAAACCGTGATTATACCAAATCCCCGAGAAATGTTAATACCCGCGCGCACGGGACCGGTACCACCCAGGTTTCTCGGTCCTACGCATCTCCCTCAAGGATTTCTCCGAGCTCTCCATTTAAATGCATCTCGGTACATATATCGCATCCGCCTATGAAACTGCCGTTAACGTAGAGCTGCGGAAGCGTCGGCCACTGCGAGTAATCCTTTATCCCCTGGCGGATATCCGGGTCCAAAAGAACGTCGACAGTTTCGTAATCCACCTTGTAGTAGTTAAGAATGTTTACCACCTGCGCCGAAAAACCACACTGCGGCGTCTCTCTTGACCCCTTCATGTAAAGGATAATAGGGTTCTCTTCGATCTGGTGTCCTATTTTTTTCTGTATATCCGACATTGTCCCGCTCCTTATTTTTTAAGTTTTTCCCACTGATCGTCCGTGTAGGTTTTTATCGAGATGGCATGAATTTCGGATTCCATGGCGTCTCCAAGCGCCGCGTAAACAAGCTTATGACGCTCAATAGGCGGCTTGCCCCTGAACTGCTCCGATACGACTACTGCCTGAAAATGCGTTCCGTCCCCCTCAACCTCGACAAATGATGTTGAAATGCCCTGCTCTATCATTTCGCGAATCCGCTGCGTTTCCATCACAGCGGGGAATTATATACGCATATCATTACGTTTCCAAGAAAAGGAGGCGTGCAATCCGCCTTGAAAAAATCCCCGGCTGTCTTATCCTTAATTCGTTTCAAAAAAGAGGTTTCAATACACAGATAAAAGCAAAAGAGATTATGATAGGAATTAGCCGGAACTGGCATCCACAGCTTTATAGTGGTCGAGGAGGAAAAGCCCGTGGGGTTTGTGTCGGTATCCGATTTTCTCAAACTGATCGCAAGATAATCTGCCCTCGGCCCGCCGTGCCATCATGAAAAATTTTGGAGTCTCAAAAGAAAAGCAGGCGGCGCTTGAGCGGGAAATGAAACGT
Source organism: Candidatus Dadabacteria bacterium (assembly GCA_022826905.1). GTDB lineage: Bacteria > Desulfobacterota_D > UBA1144 > Nemesobacterales > Nemesobacteraceae > Nemesobacter. The sequence goes on along the minus strand of JAJDUA010000030.1, from coordinate 2,862 downwards.
CTTGGCATAAGGGAAGAGGACTTAGAGGAAGCTTTCACGAGATCCTCGGGACCCGGCGGACAGAACATAAACAAGCTGGCCACCTGCGTTCACCTGCGACACCGCCCAAGCGGTATTGCCGTGAAGGTTATGAGGGAGCGCTCCCAAGCTCTTAACAGATTCCTCGCGAGGAGAAGTCTCGCCGAGAAAATCGCGACGCAGGTTCACGGAGAAGACTCCGCGCAAAGAAAGAAAGTGCAGAGAACAATAAAACAGAAAAAAAGAAGGAAAAGAAGGACGGCGAAAAAGCTCGCCGGGGACGGCGGAAACACCCAGTGATAAACCGCCAACTGTCGGGTGCGTGAATGAAAAAGGTTTCTGATTCCAAGTGCAATCCCGGATTGCTCAGTCAATTGCTGTGCTTAACGCTTCTTTCCCTGCTTTGCCTTTCCTCGGCAGAAGCTGAAACCCTGACAGGCAAACCTTATGTGACAGACGGCGATACGGTCAAAATTTCGGGGGAGAGAATCAGGCTCGAAGGAATTGACGCGCCGGAGTGGAATCAACAGTGCAAAAACGCATCTGGAAAAGCCTATGACTGCGGCATTGTCTCAACCGCGGCTCTTAGAAACAAAATAGGGCGTAATTCCATTAGGTGCGAGGGGACAAAACGCGACCGCTACGGACGTTTTCTCGGAATCTGCTACCTAAATACACTCGACTTAAACGGCTGGATGGTCCGAAACGGTTACGCCCTCGCCTACGCGCGCTACTCGGGCCGTTATGTTTCCGCCGAACAGGAAGCCCGTGAAAACAGCCGGGGCCTGTGGGCCGGGGAGTTCGTCGCGCCCTGGAGTTGGCGAAAAGGAAAACGGCTTGCGTCCGGTTACCGCCCGCACGGTCAGTAAGCAGATAGCGAAACATTGAAAAACCGGGAGTTCGTGTCAATCTTACCTTCATGGAAAACGAAACCGCAGTTCCTCCCGAGGAAAGTCGCGGACTCTCCGAAGACTGGGTGGTTTTCGGACCAGCTTTCGTCCTTATAGCCCTCGGGCTTGTTTTTCCCAACCTCTCTCTTCCCAAGTTTTCGTGGACTCCCGATTTCATAGGCGAGGTTTTAAGCGCAGAGAACATCTCTCTTTCTCTTTTGCTCGGAGCGGTCTTTTTATTTTTCTCAAGCGTCGGCGTCCGTATGATGGGCGGGTCGGTCACCCGCTACGTCGTGGGCTTTCCCATAGTCTTCGCCCTCGCTTGGGCATCCAAGTTTCTCGCCGGAAACGCAATGGCCAAGGAGTGGGGAGTAAGCTACGTCATCTTCGCCCTTTTCATCGGAATGTTGGTCGGTAACGTTTTCCCCGACCGTTTCCGGGAGGCGGTCCGCACCGAGTACTACATCAAGATCGGGCTTATAATCCTAGGTTCGAGCATCCTGTTTGGAAAGATACTCTCCGCGGGGTTGGCGGGAATTCTCCAGGCCCTGCTCGTTGTCCTCGTCATCTGGTATGCATGCTACTGGATATGCAGGAAGTTCGCAGTGGATTCCGAGTTCGCTGCCATGCTCTCAACGGCCGTTTCCATCTGCGGAGTGTCGGCCGCCATTGCGGCCTGTGGAGCCATAGGCGGAGACAGAAAGAAGCTTTCCTACGTAACTTCCCTAGTTCTAATAGTGGCCGTCCCCATGATGCTGATCATGCCCTGGGCAATAGAACACTTCCAGATCCCCGCAGTGATTGGAGGAGCTTGGGTCGGAGGAACAATTGACACGACAGGAGCCGTGGTGGCCGCCGGGGAACTGGTGGGAGAATCGGCGATGAATGCCGCCGTGGTGGTAAAGTTCTCACAGAACGCCATGCTGGGTCTCGCGGCGTTTGCTCTTTCTCTTTGGTGGACATTTCGCCAAGGCGCGGATGAAGGGGTAAAGCCGTCGGTCGGGGTCATCTGGGAGCGCTTTCCAAAATTCATTCTGGGTTTCATGGCGGCATCGCTTCTTTTTTCTTTCGTCGTGGGAGACGATCTTGTTTCGCAGACCAAGGGGCTTATGAAAGGGCTTCGCGGCTGGTGGTTCGCCCTTGCCTTTGTCTGCATAGGCCTTGAGACCCGCCTTTCCACTTTGGTCGGCATGGAAGAAGGCCGTCCGGCCTATGCGTTTCTCATAGCGCAGGGAATGAACGTCATCTGGACGCTGATCGTGGCGTGGATTCTCTTCGGCGGATTGTTATTCCCCGCTCCCGTTCTGTAGTCCATAATCTGGGGAAATCATTTCTTTTAGCCGACTTGGTTCCTAAGACAAACCAAACACCACAGATAGTAAAAGAACTCCGACCTCTTTTTATACGGCTGCTAATTCTGCAGCCGCTCCTCTGGAAGCAGAGTCTTGGCAAATCGGTCGATATGGGCTTTCAGAGGCGGATATTTCACCAGGCGGTAAGCAACGAGGTCAACCTTGTAAGGCAGTTTGCTTTCATGGAAACAGGTCCTTAGACGATCAACGGTACTCTCCTCAACATCCCCGTAAAGAACCATATCTATATCTGAATAGCTCTTATGAGACCCGTTTGCCCTTGAACCAAACAGCGACACGGACTCAACAGCGGGGGCAAATTCTTTTATGATGTCCCTGATCAAAACCAGTTGCTTCTCGCTTAATCCATGATCAATCATCGTCAAGCTCCAGGTAAGCCTCAGATAGTCTTTCATGCAACTCGCCAATGCAGTCAAGATATCTGGTCTGTATGTCTTCTATTATGAGCCTCTTGCAAAATTCTTAAGGCGAGCGATTTTCTTTGAGAAGAAGGGATAAAACAAAAGACATGGTGCCTCCTTCAAGGTATACTACAGGTTATCAAAGTCCATAATATGGAAGGAGAAACACCATGTCCCATG
>JAJDUA010000022.1 GCA_022826905.1 Candidatus Dadabacteria bacterium | reverse complement strand
AATCACAGGTCTTGGGCAATGCTCTTCTTCGCTCGGGCTCGCCCTCGCTACGAAGAGCATTGCCCCCTGTCCATCTCCGTGCTAAACTCCCCTGAAAGAAGATTATCTGAGTCAGTGTTGCATTTCGGAATTCAAGTGGTGAGGTGAAACAAGCGGCAATCAAAAGCAACGCCTATCTGGTTCATAGAGGCAAACTGGTTTCTTTTAGACTCTTTAAGATAGGAAGTTGCCAGCATCTGGGCAATCTCGGATTCTCAAGATGTAAAGAGTCAGTTAAATTGTTTGTCGTGCTATAGTTATCCTGTGTTCAGTAAATATACCGCTGTAAAGGCATATAGGTCTTGACGTGGCAAAGTGAAGAGGAAATGCCAGACCTAGAACCTACACATATTGCGTAATTCTGCATGATCGTATGAAGCTGGAATCCTGCATCTCGAAGATAGTCACCCGTCGATGGTTGACTATCCTGCTCTCTTTGCTTGTTATGCTGGTCCTTGCTGCGGGGGCCACACGCTTGACTGTGGTGGGTGTAGACTTCCGTAATCACTTTGGTGAATCCGATCCACACCTCATCGCGCTTGAACAGCTTGAAGAGACATATGCACTATCCGATGCTGTATTGGTTGCCATAGCGCCGCACAACGGCACCATTTTCACACCGGAAACGCTTGTTGCCATTGAAGAGCTGACTGAGCAGCTTTGGCGCACCCCGTACGCCACCCGCGTCGACTCTATTTCAAACTATACACATAGCGAGGGGTTCGAAGATGAGTTGGTTGTTGAGCAGCTTATCGACGAAGCCAGTTCCCTGAGCGATACCGACATACAGCGAATCATGGATATCGCTCTCAGTACTGAGGAAGTTGCCGGGCGATTTGTCTCCCGTGACGGACGGGTTGCAGGTCTGGTTGTCAGTATTACGCTTCCTGACGATAATCGGGAATTGGCTAAGCGAGAGGTTACCGACTACCTGTATGAGACTGTTGCCGACGCCCGGGGGGAATATACATCCATTGACTACCACCTTTTAGGCGGACTTATCCTCAATCGTGTCATAGGTGACGCGCTTGACGATGAAACGGCCATCCTTGCTCCTATTGCTCTTGGAACCATGCTGCTTGTCGCCCTGATTCTGATACGTTCGATATGGGGGACACTTGCCATTGTGCTGATGATTGCTGCCGTCATCCCATCCGCGATGGGCTTTGCCGGGTGGACAGGCTTAAAACTGTTTGGTGAAAGCGGCGCCGCAATGTTCGTACTGATGGCTGTGACCGTCGCTCATTCCGTGCACATTATTGAGGGAATGGCAGGGGGCCTACGCCAGGGCATGGAGAGAACAGAGGCGGCGATCCATGCTGTGCGAGTGAACGTGTGGCCTGTTTTTCTTACCTCGTTCACAACTGCAATCGGATTTCTGAGCTTGAATTTCGTAGATATGCCGCCGTTTCAGGTCATGGGGAACATCGTGGCGTTCGGTTGCATATGCGCTTTTGGCTTTTCGGTGACCCTGCTGCCCGCATTCCTGTCGATACTACCCATTCGTGCCCGGAAGACCCACGAGAACAGACAGGATTTTTTCGATCGTCTCAGTCGTTTTGTCATCTCTCATCGTACGGTCCTTCTCTGCTCCTTTGGCGTTGTAACTTTACTGCTGGTTGCCGGCATCTCCAAGATCGAACTCAGGGAAAACTGGCTTGAGGTTCTTGATGAGAGTTATGAGTTCCGGCGATCCGCGGATTTCCTGAGTGAGAATTTCCCTGGAGTGGAAACCTATGAGTACTCTCTTGACTCCGGACGTGAAGGCGCCATCACGGACATAGAATACCTCAAGAAGGTCGATGCGTTCGCGCAGTGGTACCGCGAGCAACCGGAATTTGTCCATATTTTCTCGATTGCCGACATCATGAAGCGTCTGAACAAGAATCTGCATGGTGACAACCCGGATTACTACGCACTCCCCGACGACCCTGAACTCGCCGCGCAGTATCTTCTGCTTTACGAATTTTCCCTTCCGGTAGGCCGCGACCTGAACAATCTGATCGACCATGACCGGAGGACAACACGCGTAACAGTTTCAGTGAAAAGCATGTCCAGCCTGGAAAAAATCAATCTCGACAATCGCGCGCGTGCATGGCTGCAGCAAAATGCCCCCAGCATGGAGACCGGCGCTACGGGAATTTCGATTGTGGGGTCTCATTCGATCCAGAGGAACATTGAAAACATGTTGCAAGGCACTTTTGTGGCGATGGTGATTGTCTCCCTGCTGCTGTTCGCCATATTCAGAAGCATACGCCTGGGACTGGTCAGTCTGATCCCCAATTTTATTCCGGCCGCCATGGCCATGGGACTGTGGGGACATCTGGTGGGAGAGGTCGGAGTCCCGGCAGCGGTCGTCACCGCTATAGCATTCGGCATCATTGTAGACGACACGATCCATTTCATGACAAAATACACGGAAAGCAGAAAAGCGGGGAAACTGCCTTCGGAGTCCGTTCAAATTGCCTTTCGCTCTGTGGGCCGGGCGCTGTTCACGACTACCATAGTGTTCGGACTGGGCTTCATGGTATTTGGAACATCCGGGCTGGTTGGAAACCAGGTGCTTGGTCTTTTGGTAGGAATAACGGTAATTATCGCCCTTGTGGCAGATTTTCTCTTCCTCCCGCCACTTTTGATGCTGCTTGACGAGACCAAAGAGACCAGTGAGCAGATCAGGAAACGATTGAGAGGCTCAACCGCATAGATCCAGAGATTCCACTGCACGGCGCCGAAATCGGCACAAACATCTCTACTTATCTCTACGGATTATAATACTGACCATCCGGATAGAACTGCCTGCAGTAGCGTCGATACTTCCCGATATCGCCGTCAACACTGCAAAGCCTCGGAAGTGACCGATGTTTCAGGTTGCTCCAGATGACGACATCCTGCATAACATCATGCTTCTGGGAAGCAATGAGAACCTTGTTCATGATGCGGTTCCTGAGTCCCAGGGGAAGGAGTCGCAGCCCGTGGCCCAGCCCCTTCGGATTACGGAGTTGTCGCACTTGGCTCACCAACGTCATCTCAATAAACTTGCCGTCAATCGGCGTTGCGAGCACCCACATGCGGGTGTCCATGTTGATCGAATGCTCGTGAACCTCGACAATTGAATAGCCAAGCCCGTGTATGCTGGCGACCGCAGAAACGTCGTACTCGAAAAGCTTGATGCCAGCAACCGTAAGGCTACGTTTGAAGTTAAAGGAGTTCCTGAGCATGGTGCCGTCAATTGATACCGAACCGACAATGTTCACACTGTCGTAGTGATGCACATAGTTAAGGTGTGCAGCATCCACGGAATTCTCAGCAATTTCCTGAGGATGTCCTGGGAAATGGAGGTGGCAGAATTCCATCCCACTCCAGTCGGTATCCGTCGCGGGAAGTTCAGGCAGGTACCATTGAGGTTCTCGACCGCCATTGCCCCACCAACCGAATATAAGACCCTCAATTTCACGTGTCTCGAACACCTTAAGCTTGGCGGTCTTTGGCGGAGGAGCGAATGGTGTCGCCACGCATTGACCGCTCACATCAAACTCGAAGCCGTGAAAAGGACATACGAGGCAACCGTCGCGTACCCGCCCTCCTACCTCAGGACCAAGATCGGCGCCAAGATGCGGACAGATCGCCTCAGCAACACAAACTTCCCCTTCCCCGTTGCACCAGACAACAATCTGTTCTCCAAGCCAGGTTCTCTTCAGGAGTCCTTTTTTTTCAATCATCTTGCGGCTGGCGACAAAATACCAGCCTTCCGGAAATGGGTAAAGCAAGGCTTCATCCTTGCGCACGTTTGGGTTTGGATTCATTTGCCGTTATCTCCGCTTATCCAGCGTCAAGTACCAGAAATGCATTTGCTATTAGCTTTGAAGATTATATATAAATAGAAAGAGTGTAAACATTATAAGTTCCCTATATGCCTACGGCGGACGGCAGGATTAATAGATGTATTTACTTTGAAATCCCATGAGAGAAGGGCTTGCAAATATGGCCTTGGGAAGTAAAAGTGCGTAATCAAAAAGAGTATTGGTAAAAAGATGCGGATTTTCCCATTGTCTGATATCGCTTCGGAATCCTCCTCAAGCACTGGGTTGCAGCGCTTTCCGCAGAAACCAGTTGAAAAGTTTGCGGAAAATTAATTGATTCAATATCTTAGTTGGATAAAATTTCTGAGCAAGTAATAGAGGGTAGGTAGGTAGAAACACATCTTAAAACTCCGCAAACTATCGAACAGACTGAAGGCCGCGTACAAAAAAAAGGGGGGGGGGCAAACATCGCCCACCGCGTGCAATACTTCAATGGATGGACAGACAGAGTATCCGCGGAAAATACCGGTGCGGCGAGCTACGACCACACCCAAACCGTCAAGGAATACTACGACCTTTGCAGCGAGTTCATGGTGTTCGGCTGGGGCGAATCCCTTCACTTCGCACCGCTATCGCCCCGCGAGAGCCTAGAGGACTCCAAGATCCGGCATCAGCGGCTGATGATTGCCAAACTGGAGCTGCGCGAGGGCATGACGGTGGTCGATATCGGTTGCGGGGTCGGCGGCCCGATGCGCCGGGTCGTCCGCGAGACCGGAGTCAGAGTGGTCGGGGTCAACAACAATGAAATCCAGCTTGACAAAGCAAAATTGCTGAACACCGAGGCAGGACTCGACCACATGGTTGACTACCTCGCGTGCAGCTTCATGGATATGAGCACCGTCGCGGACAACACTTTCGACCGGGCCTATGCGATCGAATCGACATGCCATGCGCCAATAAAAGCGGACGCTTTTGCTGAGATCTACCGCGTGCTGAAACCCGGAGCCATCTTTTGGGGTCAAGAAATGTGCGTTACGGACAAGTTCGATCCCGACGACAATCGGCACCGGGCCATCAAGCAGGAACTGATGCACGGCATCGCGCTCAAGGATATTGCGACGATGGACGAGGTAAACCAAGCGCTTGAGACCGCGGGATTCCAGGTTATCGAGGGGATAGACCGGGCCGCCGAGAAAAACGATTCTACCACGCCGTGGTATCAACCTATGGAGACCCGGCACGGAACGCTGGGCAACCCTCTGTACAGGACTCGGCTGGGTCGCAAGGTGTTCAACGGGGCATCTAGGCTAGCTGAGATACTGGGGATGTTCCCGAAAGGCTCCACGGAAGTCCTGAGGCTAATGGATCGGACCGCCAACGCCTACATCGCGGGCGGCAAGACCGGAATCTTCACGCCGTTATATTGTTTCCTGGCGCGTAAACCCCTCTAGACCCCCGCATTCCCTAGTGCTCCGGCGACCCCATGGCGCACTTCAGACGGACAGTTCGCACCTCTGCTCGGCAATATGGAATTTCAGCTTTTCGCTCGGTTTCATAGCAGGTAAGGGTATATCTTAGGGAATTAATAAGCCGCGCGTCTTGCAATTTCTTTAAGCATCCGCCTGAAAATAATCCAGTGGATGGGGTAAAGGCCATACCAGTAAAGCAGACCGCCGAGACCCAGAAGCTGGAAAACGGCCGTCTGCGTTATCCGACTGCCTTTTTCGGCGGGATCGACTTCGAGATGCAGACAGAAATTTTTCCGCCTCCCCCGTCTCAGACATAGAAAAGCTATGAAAGCAGTTTCTGGATTCTCTTTATCTTCTCTTCTTCCGTTTCCTCTTCCTCTGAGTTCGGAGGAATGCCACTTCCTCTTATCACGGCGGGTCTTTCGCCTACCGTGGCGCGCCATCTACTGAGATTCGGAAAAGCTTCAAGATCCATTCTGACCCAATCGTAGGCATTTATCCAAGGCCAAGTGGCTATGTCAACAATTGAATACTCTCCAGCAACATACTCCACCCTTGAGAGTCTTTCGTCGAGCACCGAGTATATTCTTTTCGTTTCCTCGGTGTATCTCCTTATGGCGTAGGGGATTTTCTCCGGGGCGTACTTCAAAAAGACGTTCAGCTGTCCCTGCATGGGACCTACAGCAGACATCTGGAACATGAGCCACTGGATACACGTTGTTCTGCGCCTGTCCCCGACCGGCGGAAGAAAGCTTCCGAATTTGTCGGCAAGATATATGAGTATGGCTCCTGACTCAAAAACCGCCGTGCCGTTATCATTATCTACTATCGCGGGTATTTTCCCGTTCGGGTTTATCTCGAGAAACCACGGCTCTTTGTGCTCAAACTCAGATAGGTTGAGAGCGTGAACTTTGTAGGCGGCTCCCAGTTCTTCAAGCATTATTGAAACCTTCTTGCCGTTCGGCGTGGCCGCCGTGTAAAGATCGATCATTTTTGCCTCGGTTTATAAATAGTCTTCGGGCGTTTAGTCAGCTGCCAATCCGAACCAAGAGTGTGAGTTCCATGTAAAATTCTCTAGGTTTCCCAAGTTCTTTGTTCCTTGAACTGAGTTCCCCTTCTTTAGAAAGCCTCATGAAAGACCTCTGCTACAAACCTTGTAGAACTCTAGGGATTATTTGAGATAAAATAATACCATCAAAATTAAAGAGTAACGATAACGACAAAACAAGTAAGGAGGTTAAGAACGAAATGATAAAGGAAGCTTTCTGGTCATCCGTATATGCTGCTCCACAGTGTTTTAACCAGTCGACAACCCGTTTGCGGCAGCTTGCCGCGGCTTTAATCTTGGCAGCCTTTTGCTTCGCGTTGCAACCTCAGGTCGCGAACGCCGAGGGCCTGGGTGGTTTTTACATAGGAGGAGCGCTCGGAGGAGAATACGCCGACGCGGACTATAAGAAAACGGTAACTCACAATTTTCCCAACATGGAACTCATGTCAAATTACGAAAGCGATAGCGGCAAGGGTGGAATCAGTTCCATCAAGGCCATCTTGGGACATCGATGGGACCTCCCCGGCCAAGCCTATTTTTCAGGCGAACTTGACTTCGCTTTTAACCTGAACAAAAAAGTAGACGGCCAACTTAAAGGAGTTGATGACACTTCCTCGCCGGACGCTCCCGACGTGTTTCCCGGAGACTGGGACTTGGAGAAGAACTACAGCGCGGGATTTAACGCGAAGCTGGGGTTGTCACCCCAGGAAGACATTCTGGGAAGCGGCGGTTCAATTTACCTAGTCGGAGGCCTTAAGTGGGCGGACTTCACATTTGACGGTGCTTATGACGGCATGGTTGCTCTTCCCGACGGCACTACCGAGCGGATTACGGGCGTGACCCGCAAGGAATTTCGCGCGTGGCCCTGGCTTGTGGGAGCTGGAGTAGAATTCGGAAGCGAACAAAATCGTCTTGATCTGAGGATTACCTACTCCAAGTATAAATTTGATTCCAGTTCGGGAGATGGATTGACCATCTCGACGGCAAAAGTTGATCACGATTTTGAAATCAGCGAATGGGGAGTCTACGTCGGTTACACCTTCGCTATCGGATTCGGTTTGGGCATCTGAGTTCCCGGATAACTTTTGACGGACTCAGGATCCTGCGAAAAAACGAGACGCCGCAGGTACTTGGCTGATCTTGCAAGCCGATACGCTAAGTGTTCGTATCGGGTGCCTGCATTCTTCGATTTTCCAAGTGCACATAGGAGAAATTCCAATTCCGCTCCGACCCCAGAACGCGGGATTCATCAGAACTGAACCTCATCCGCCTTCTCAAGATGTTTTACATATTCGATGATTTCCGGGAAAAACCGGTTGAAATACTCGTTCATCTCGTCGTAGTGCGCGACAAGTTCCCGCTCAGACCCGGAAAGGGGATTTTTTCTCCTTACCCTTCTTGACATTCCCTCGAATACAATGCTGAGTCCCGAAACGCTCCGATACTTCTCTATCCAGCCGCCCTCGATAATGGTGACTATCCTGGCCGCCGCGCGCTCGGGGAAGATATCCGCCGCCCCGAGGATTATACCGTACGCCCTGTCAAGAAAGTCCCTTAGGTTTTCATCCGAATACCTCTCCCAGTTAACGGCAAGCAGGTGGTCATAGAAGATGTCAATAATAACCCTGCTCCAGCGCCTGCGCTCCGGACTTATAAGCCGGGCGCATTTCCTCGTTATTTCATGAGAATCCGTCCAGGCGTCAATCCTGCGGTGCATCACTATCCCGCGTCTTATGCCCGGGGCATAGCAATCCTCGGAAATCCTGCCCTTTACAAAATCGCCCAGGAAATTTCCTATCAGGCATTCCGGGTCATCCCCGGCAAGGCGGATATGGGCAAGATAGTTCATCTGCGGGTATCATCCGGAACTCAGCCGCTCAAGGAGCTTGGTTATTCTTCCAACCATGCTTCCGGGATTCTCCATGTATCCTGCGGCCAAAAGCGCGTTATCAAAGAGCTGCTCAACTATGATTGCGGCGAATTCCCCGTCTTCTTCTCTCATGGAAGCGAGATTTTTTATAAGCGTATGGTCGCCGTTTATCTCAAGGCGGACGACGGAACGCATGTCGGCGCCCGCGCTTATGTTCCTCATGATCCTTTTCATTCCCTGAGTCATGGTGGAATCCGAGTTAAACGCAGCAGCGGGACTCTCAACGAGCCTCCGGCTCATGCGCACGTCCCCGACCCTCTCGCCAAGCACTCCCTTCATCCAGCCGCAAAGCGATTTTTCCTCTTCGGAGGGATCCTCAGAAAGACTCTCCGCATCCTTATCCGCAACTCCTATGTCAACGCTGTCGGCGGAAACAATCTTTTTTTCCTTATACTCTCCGAGAGTCGACATCATGAATTCGTCAATCGGCTCGTATATAAAAAGAACCTCGATATCCTCTGAGCGGAAAAACTCCATGTGGGGTCCATTCTCAAGCGCGTCTCTTGCGGAACCGAACAGGTAATAGATCTCCTCCTGGCCTTCGCACATCCCGGAGAGATAATCCTCAAAGGAAACCAACTCCCCTTTCCCCTTGCGCGAGGACTCAAAGCGAAGCAGTTCCCGAAGCTGCTCTTTGTGCTCAAGATCCGAGGCCACTCCCTCTTTTATGAAAAAACCGAACTTGCCGTAGAAATCACTGTAACTCTTCGGGTCGTCAGCCGAGCCCTGCTCAAGGAATCTTATGAACCTTTTCGTAATAGTAGAATTAAGCTTTCTCATAAGGGAGCTGTCCTGCATGGTCTCTCTTGAGATGTTAAGAGGAATGTCGGCACTGTCCACCACGCCCTTCAGAAATCTCGCCCATTCGGGAAGAAGATTATTGGGAGAAACATCTATAAGGACCCTTCTTGAGTAAAGACTCACTCCGAGGTCCATTCTTCCGAATCCCAGGCGCTCCATGTTGTCCTCCGGCACGAACAGAAGCACGTTCATGTCAATCGGGGCTTCCGAGGAGAAATGAAGCCTGTATCTTGGTTCGTCAAAGGAGTTCGTCTGGAACCTGTAGAAGCCGCCGTACTCCTGGTCCGTAATCTCGTTCTTGTTGCGAAGCCAGACGGCTTCCGTGGTGTTTATCTGCTCACCGTTTAGCTTAAGCGGGAAGGGAACAAACGCGGAGTACTTTCTCAGAATGTCCTTTATCACGTCTGGATCGGAGTACTCCTTTGCATCCTCCCTGAGGGACACAATAACCTTTGTGCCCCTTCTATGCCCCTTTCCCTTTGTTATCTCGAACACTCCATCCCCGTTGCTTCGCCAGATGAGATGCTCTGAGTTCCTCCTGTAGCTGCGGGTCACTACCTCAACCGAATCGGCAACCATAAAGGAGCTGTAAAAGCCCACTCCGAACTGCCCGATCAGGTCTCCTCCCTCGGTCCCGCTTTTCTCTATCGCATCAAGAAAGCCCCTTGAGCCCGAGCGGGCTATAGTTCCCAGGTTCTCAACGAGGTCCTTCCTGCTCATTCCGATGCCGTAGTCGGTAAAAGTGATCGTATTGTCTTCGCTTGAGGTGGATATTTCGATTTCAAGCGGGAGAGTCTCGTCGTATATCTCTTTTTCAGTAAGCTGTATGTATCTCAGCTTCTCCAGCGCATCAGAAGCGTTTGAAACCAGCTCCCTGATGAATATCTCCTTGTCGGTATAAAGGGAATTGATCACGATATCCATCAGCCTTCGCACTTCGGCCTGGAACTCGTGCTTTTCTGTTTTCTCCTTGGTCATCTAAACCTCCATCAAGCGGCAAATTCCGCTTGGAAAAACTGTTTTCTCTTAGTAAAAATAAGGCTGATTGCTCCCTTGACAAGTGCACGCGGCCCGAGAACCGTTTTTTTATACGGTAAATGTCCCAGACAGTGAGCTTACCGTGGAAAGCTTCAGAAAAAAGAATGGGGTCAGGTCTTGGATGGAGCCTCAAAGACAATCCTATTTGCGCCCTGTCGCTCCCCTAGGCAAAAACCGCAGTGCTCTAGGGGTGTCCTTCCACTCAATCAAGCCCCCGGCGCCAGTCATCGAGCTGCTCCATGGTGGCAATCCCGTATTTCGTCCGCTTCAACGGTACCTGGAGAGAAAAACCAGCCTAGAAATAAACGGTAAAAACTTTTTGACTTGCGCATCGAACGTTTTTTATCTTCGGGTTTTTCCAAATTGGGATGAGCCAAGACAAATGACTTCTTCGCTTGAGTTGCTCCTCGCTACAAAATTATTGTTCCTTGTCCATCCCTGTGTTAAACTCCTGCTCAAAGAAGATTTCCGAATGAGTAGTCTACTTTAATATTCAAGTAGTGAATTATTTTCCAGGGGGTTTCGCACTCGGTAAAAGCGCTTTTCCTCCCATGTTTATAAAACCAGGACCGCAAAAGCCATGAACAGAAGAAGAAAACCTAGAATAAAAACGCCGGAGAGAGATATCCCGTCTCTTGACCTCTCCGCAAGACCGAGAAGAAACCGTAAATCCCCTTCCGTAAGAAACCTTGTGCGGGAAACTTCGCTTCTGCCGGGAGACCTCGTGTACCCGCTCTTTATCCACGATAAAAACGGCGACGAAGAAATAGAGTCGATGCCCGGATGCAAGAGGTGGAGCATCCCGGGTCTTGTGGAGGAAGTGAGGCAGTCCCACAGTCTGGGCGTTGGGGCGGTAGTGATTTTCCCGGCAATTGAAAACGGTCTTAAATCTCCCCTCGCCGAGGAGTGCTATAATCCGAGGGGTCTTGTTCCAAGAGCCATAGCCGCCATCAAAAAAGAGGTTCCAGAAGTCGCCGTCATAACGGATATCGCCCTTGATCCTTACTCAAGCGACGGGCATGACGGCGTGGTGTCCCCGTCCGGGGAAATACTTAACGACATAACGGTTGAGGTGCTCTGCAAGCAGGCTCTATGCCATGCCGCCGCGGGAGTCGACATAGTCGCCCCGAGCGACATGATGGACGGGAGGGTCGGAGCGATCAGGGAGATCCTTGACGAAGAGGGCCATACGAACGTTTCGATAATGTCGTACACGGCAAAGTACGCCTCCTCTTTTTACGGACCGTTTCGCGGAGCGCTCGATTCGGCGCCCAGAGACGGGGACAAGATGACTTACCAGATGGATCCCGCAAACTCTAGAGAAGCCTTGAAGGAGCTCATTTTGGACGAAGAAGAGGGTGCGGACATGGTGATGGTGAAACCCGCGGGGTACTACTTGGATCTGGTATCCCAGTTTCGGGAGAATACGGACCTGCCGGTGGTGGCCTATCAGGTAAGCGGCGAGTACCTCATGATAAAGGCGGCCGCGCAATCGGGGTGGCTTGAGGAGGAAAAAATAATCCTTGAAAGCCTTCTCAGCATAAAAAGGGCCGGAGCCGACATCCTAATCACTTATTTTGCGAAAAAGGCGGCCGAAATTCTAAGCAGAACCGAGGGGTGAGGAAAAACCCGATCAACCGAGCGCTTTACAAAATTTTATAATCGTATAGAATTCCGCTTCTCGAAAAAAACACTGGACAGATAAGATGAAAAAAGATATTCACCCAGATTACAACTATGTGGTTTTCAAGGATTCATTCACCGGGCATATGTTCCTTACGCGCTCGACCAGAACATCGGAGGAAACCACCAAATGGGAAGACGGAAAGGAGTATCCGCTTATAAGCGTGGAGATCTCAAGCGACTCTCACCCTTTCTACACCGGAAAGGAAAAGCACTATAAAAAAGAAGGCAGGGTCGAGAAATTCCGCCGCAAGTACCAGAAAAAGTCCGCCGAGGAAGAGACCGCGGAAACCGAATCCCAGTAAAAAAGTTTCAAAAGCGCTCCGTTTTTGCCATAACCGAGTGAGGTAAGATGTAGATGCAAAAACGGTTTGATCAGATGACAAAGACGGTTTGGTCGCTTTCCCTTATGATCAAAGTATCTCTCAAGCTATAGATAAAGTTCTTTAATACGATTTCTACTCTCCAGTTCTTTACTGCTTTTATAGTAGATTTCTATAAGTTCAATTTTGTTTTTATCTTCAAAGTAAGCATAAACAACTCTGATTCCTGATTGAACTCCTTTTCCTTTTAAAGATCTAGATGTGAACTTCCTAGCTTTATATATTTTAGGCTCTACAATCCCTAAATTGCTAATCTGTTTTATACCTTGGTTGTCTTGATCCAAAAGATGAAACGGCTTTAATTGGTACTTAATAAAGATTTCTAAGTCTTCTTTAAGTGTTCTAAATTTTTTTAGCAGCTTTTCAAAGTCCTTTTCAAAACACGGTAACCATTCAATACTGATCTTCTTCAATGTATTGTCTCACTGAGTACGGGGGGGTTCTGTAAAAAACAGCTTCATAATTAATCTTCTCTTTATCGTCTGTAGCAAGCCAAGGTATGTCGTTATGTGAATACTCTGCGATCTGTGTTGCATTCATATCAGATAATCTTTCAAGAACTTTATTAATTGTGTTTAGTTCATTTGCGCTTAGATTTGAAAGGTCCGCTTTGCGTAAAGGTAGATACTTAGTCTGCTCATAATAATGTCTAGACTTAACTTTCTCTAAGTCTTCAGCATCAATCATTTCGTCGATAACTTTTATAAACTCAATTGGCGTTGGGCCGTATTTATTTCTTATATAAGTTGCCCCGATTAACTGCTCTTCGTGTTCTTCGTAGTAATCAAAGTCAATGAAATAAAGCATTTTTAGCAGAACGGATTCACCTATGTTCGGTTTTGCTCCTACTTCATTTAGAATGTATAAAAATACTTCTTTGAATTTACTTAAATTCTTTTGAGGTACATTTATTCTCAAAGTCTCTTTTTCTGGCTTAGCTTTCTTGCTTTTTTTAACAATGATTTCCACGCTTTCCTCCTCGCTTATCAAATCATCAATGGAACAGTAAAAAAAACTGGCCAGCTTGCTTATTTCACTTAATTTTGGCATTCTCGCGCCGGTTTCGATATTTGATACAATTTCCCTGCTTGTGCCAATAACTTTTGCTAATTCTGCTTGAGAAAGTTTCCTATCTTCTCTCAACCGCCTTATCTTTTTTCCCAGTTCCTCAGGTTTAATCATTGTGATATTATTATAGTATTGTAATGTTTTATTACAAGACTTGTAATGTTTTATTGCGTAGGCTATTTTTAATTTGGTATTAACTATACACACCAAAAATTTGAAGAATGATTAACCATGCCAGGAAAATCATTTTTATGGAGGTAGAAACATGGCAAAAAAGACCGTCAACTTCAATCGACTTGGAATATCAAAACTACCGCAGGATAAACCGGTAGTTTACAGAATCAAGACTCGTGCGGGAAAGACAAATTATGTTGGGGTAGCAAAGAGAGGTAGAGCGCAAGCAAGGATTAAAGAGCATTTCCGCGCTAGCGATATACCTGGCGTAAAAGTTCAGATTGAACAAAAGCCGAGTATTAAGGAAGCGAGAAAAACTGAGGGTCGTGTTATTCGTCGTACAAAGCCAAAATACAACAAGCAAGGCCGATAGCATAGCCCACGTGCAGCTAGTGCAATTGTGGTTGCAAACTATAGAAGATCCAAGTCCACCCTACCCTCAGACTAGCGCAATAATGAACAGGCGAGGGAAGGGATACAGCGTACGGTCCCCCGAACCCTTGGGATAAGCATCCCGAAGCCGTTGCTTGTATACCTCTAAAAACCGGTTCCGCTCAGTATCGCGCAGACCATTTAGAATCGGGCGCAGACCGCTGCCCATAACCCATTCGAAAACAGGATCATCGCCTTCCAGCGCATGGAGATACCGCGTCTCCCAGATATCAAGGCGCCGCGCACAGGGAGAAAGAATATCGTAGTAGAACTCTGAATCCTCGACCCACTTGTTTGACAAGGCGGCAAGGATTGAGGCCTCGCCGACGGGCGTCCCGTCGGGACCGCCATTTGCCAACGTATCCCGCATCAGGCGGTGAGACGGAAGATCCCAGCTAAGCGGCATCTGAACCGCGAGACAGCCTCCCGGGTTAAGGTAGCTCACCAGATGCGCGAGCAACTCAGAGTGACCGTTAACCCAGTGCAAAGACGCATTGGAATAGATAAGGTCCGGGTTTTCCTCCGGCACCCAGCTGCGGATATCGGCATTCGCCCAGTGTATGGTCGACGGCTCCGCGGCCGCCTCGGCCAGCATCTGCGGTGAGTTATCAATACCGTAGACCTTGGATGAAGGCCAGCACTTCGCCAGAAGACGGGTTATGTGGCCCGAACCGCAACCCAGATCATAGATCACATCCGGCACCTCAAGGGGTATACGATCAAGCAACTCAAGGGCCGGTCGCAGACGTTCCCTAGAGAACTTCAGGTACTGACTGGGAGTCCAGCGCGTTCCGGCAACTTCACCTTGGTGCGCTCTTTGCGACATGCGATTTCCTTGCTCCACCCCTCGGACATATCCGCACGGTTTTTGTGCGGAGTGGTCAGCAACGTCGTCTTTTTAACTTCAGGAACTACGGTTAGCCGCCGCTCAGGTAACTTACCACGTCATCCTGAATGGACTCGTCCACCAGTTCCCTCCACTCCTCATTGCCGCTTGCTATCGACTCGCGTATTTTGGTAGCCGATATGAACCCTATGTTCTCAGGCGGAAAAAACTCGTTCATCTCGTAACCGACTCCCCTGCCCCAGTTTACCGATTCAATGTCCGGAATCACCATCACGACCACGTCATCCCCTTTGCTCTCGTGATATTTTCTTATCATTCCGACGGTCTGTTCCGTGGTGAAGGGATTTTTCGGGTCGGGAGGAATATCTCTTACCATTATCAGGCACGGAACTCCCTTGTCGAGTTTCTGCCTGACAAGGCTTATGTGCCCGGCGTGGTAGGGCTGATACCTGCCGATGAATATGGCTCTTCTGGAAGAAGAAGGCTTTATGTCCGGATGACCGTGATTTTTACATTCCCAGTTGCTCATTATTTACCTCGTCGAGTGGATTAAAAGAAGACTATTAGTAACTGAAAGACGCACGGATTATACACACGTCCGGTTTTTTTTCAACAGCGATTAATGGAAATAGTATACAATGCTAGCCGAGAATTCCGTGAAAAGAAGCGGGAGAAAGTTTTTTTATCAATGACACCCCCATTTTTTCTAAGGCACAGTTGAATTGCAGACGACTAGCCTTTTATAATTAACTGCAGTCATCGCTATTTGATACTCATAACTCTCAATTATCATTCAATTATTTTCTTCAAGATCAAATAAGCGCAATTAATTGTGCTTATTTGACTTCCTTTTTTTCCCCGCTATTATATTGACCGTTATGTTTAGCGTTTCTGAACAGGAAATCCTTCGGCGTCTCCACACCGACAGCCCTTGGTGGGAAGATCGAAATGATGTCAGATGGAAAGATTCTCCCAAAAGGGTCTATTTCTCCCCGTTTTTTGAACTAATATACGAGAAAAAGATCAATCGGGCAGTTGTGCTGATGGGCCCACGCAGGGTCGGTAAAACCGTTATGGTTCATCAGGCAGTTGCCAAACTCATAAGGAAAAGAGTTGATCCGAAACGAATTCTATATGTTCCTTTGGACAACCCTTTGTATTCAGGTTTGTCGCTTGAAAAAATCCTTCTCATATTCACCGAATTGAACTCCATAGCGCAAGAAGAGTCTTGTTATCTTTTTTTTGACGAGATTCAATATCTGAGCGATTGGGAGCGGCATTTGAAATCTCTAGTCGATTCCTATCCGCAGCACCGTTTCATAGCAACCGGTTCGGCTGCCGCAGTACTAAAACTGAAAAGCGACGAGTCCGGTGCCGGAAGGTTCACCGACTTCATTCTTCCTCCATTGACATTTTACGAATACGTTATGTTCTCGGACAAAGAAGAAAGATTTTTTGTTCAGGGACAAAAGCCTGACCATATCTTACTTCCCTTTCTTCTTGAAAAAATTGAAGATCTGAATAGGAAATTTATAGATTACATAAACTTCGGAGGCTATCCCGAAGCCGTATTCTCAAAAGAGATCAGAGGGAACCCTGGTCGCTTCATCAGGAATGACATTATAGAGAAGGTACTTCTGCGGGACCTGCCAAGCCTGTATGGAATCAGTGATATCCCAGAACTTAACCGACTGTTTGTAGCACTTGCCCATAACACCGGGCAGGAAATCAACCTGCCGGGCATCGCTCAAGACTCAAACGTAGGGAAGAGAACAATATCAAAGTACTTGGAATATCTCGAAGCAGCTTTTCTGATAAAACGCGTTAGCAGAATCGACAGAAACGCTAGAAAGTTTAAAAGAGAACACAAATTCAAAGTCTACCTTACAAACGCCTCCATGTACCCGGCATTGTTCGGTACTATAGAAGAAAATAACAAAACCATTCTTGGTAGACTGGCGGAAACAGCGTTCTTCAGTAACTCCTTTCACTGGCCCGGACAATCAGAGACAACATATTACGCACGCTGGAAAAATGGAGAAGTAGACCTAGTAGACATGAACGCGGAAGGAATAAGAGTAGCAGTTGAAATCAAGTGGTCTGACAGACCGCTTGAAGACTTCTCGGAGATTAAAGGACTGCTTGATTTCGCCGAAAAAAATGAATTTGTCAGGCCACACCCTCTGGGTTGTACCACGCTTACAAAGCAAGATACCCGACACTACGGCGACAAAGAAGTCGCGTTCATTCCCACAAGTCTCTATTGTTTTCTATTAGGGCAGTCTTTAGACACTCCTGAATTCGGAGAAGAGCTATCAAAGTCCACGGTACAAACAAAGTAAGCTTCTACAAATCCTTGAAGCAGTTCCCAGATGAGGAATTTGCGAGGAAGTATTTTGAGAACGAGAGGTGGGCAAAGACGGGCTTGTTCTTAGAATCCCTGTTTTCCGTGGTTTCTCAGCCAATCATAACCCTCTGAAGTCTTTAAATAATCTTGTGCAGATTGGCTAGTGTTGTATGTTATTCCCCGGTTAATGAGAAAACCACCGAACAGTCCGTAGGTGCCAAAGCTTCAAACAGAAGGCATATGCGCCTTCTTCTCCGAGGTGCCCCCGAGCAGATCGATAAAACCGCCGAAAGTCCGCCTGCTGAGATCGGAAAGGGTATCTATGTATTTGGGCGTCTCGGATCTTATAATGTCGGGATTTATCTTGCCGCCGAGTTCTTCGATTTCCTTTTTGTTCACCGGAGCAACGAGCCAGCGCTCTATCATGGGCGCGTCCACCTCAAGGTGAAACTGGAAACCGTATACCTTGTCTCCGTATCTAAACGCCTGGTTCGCACACGCGGGAGAGGTAGCCAGATGCACGGCGCCCGGTGGAATCTCAAAAGTATCCCCATGCCACTGAAAGACCTTTTCAACCGCGCCGAATGCGCCTACAAGACAATCCTTCTTCCCCTCTTCTGTAGTGGAAACGTCATACCAGCCGATTTCCTTCTCCGGATTCTTATGAATCCGCGCTCCGAGGGCCTTGGCAATCAGCTGCGAACCGAGACATATGCCGAGCACCGGAGCGTCCATATCGATAAACTCCCTTATGGATTCGGTCTCCGGTACCAGATAAGGATACTCGTCGGTCTCGTCCACGTTCATCGGACCTCCGAGAACCACGAGACCGTCGTAGTTGCGAAGTTTGGGGATGCTGTAATTGGACCGGCCGAAGTTCACGTAACGTATTCTGAAACCGGCGCTTCTGAGCATTGGATGAAGCGTTCCCAGTATCTCGTGAGGCACATGCTGGAAGACAAGGAGTTTCGGCATGAGGCAGGATTTTAACCACTTTTCCGGCCCCTGTCATTTCGCCGGACTGGGGACAGTTCAGATCTCCCACTTGCCGCGCAGGGTCTTTTTCTCAAGAGAGGATTCAAGCGCGGACAGAAACTCCTTTCTGCTGATTTCTCTTCCTCCGAGAGTCCTCATATGATCCGTCGGAACTTGGGAATCTATGAGATCAAAACCGGATTCCCAGCATTTCCGGGCCAGATGGAAAAGGGCCACCTTGGAAGCGTCGGTTTCGAGGTGAAACATCGATTCTCCGAAAAACGCGCCTCCGAGAGACACTCCGTAAAGACCGCCGACAAGCTTTCCCTCCAAGTAGGTCTCAAAAGAATGGGCGTAACCCAGTTCATGCAGTTTCCCGTAAGCTGCCTTCATCTCCTCGGTTATCCATGTCCCGCTCTGCCCCTTCCTCTGGACCTGCGCGCAGTTCTCAACGACCGTGGCGAAATCCGTATCGGCCCTAACTGAGAACTTTCCGGAAGCTACCGTTTTTAAAAGAGTTTTTGAAAACCTGAAATCCCCCGGGAGAAAAACCATTCTCGGGTCAGGAGAAAACCATAAAATGGGGTCTCCCTCGGAATACCAGGGGAAAATGCCGTTTTCGTAGGCCAAAAGAAGCCTCTCGGGAGAAAGATCGCCTCCGACAGCCAGAAGGCCTTCTGGCTCCGCTTCTGATGGATCAGGAAACCTTATTCGGGAATCGAGAAAATAAACGGTCATCGGTTCAGGATAAAATCTCTTTAGCGTGACGGCCGCTCACTCAGGAAAATCCCTCGGGTTTGCCGGTTCACTGAAGATCCTGCTTTCCCCAGTTCCTTTCAATGAAACCTGCCCTCCCCGAACCTATTTTGTAATTGCCGTAGTGAATCGGGTTTTTCTGGTAGTAATTCTGGTGGTATTCCTCCGCCCTGTAGAAAGAGACAAACTTTTCTACCGAGGTGACTATCGGCTTTTTGAATTTTCCCGACTCCTCGAGTTTCTTTTTCGAGAGAAGGGCCTTTTCCTTCTGCGAATCATCGTGGTAGAAAATGGCGGTTCTGTAGTGCCTTCCCCTGTCGGCAAACTGCCCGTCCACTTGGGTCGGATCAATGTTTATCCAGAAAGTCTCAAGAAGGGTTTCGTAGTCTATCTTCGCGGGATCGTAAACGACCCTTATCGCTTCTGCGTGGCCCGTTCTGCCCTGCCAGACCTGCTCATATGTAGGGTTTTTCTCCTTTCCCCCCGAGTAGCCCACTATCGTTTCGACAACCCCGCTTAGGCTGTCAAAAGGAGGCTCCATGCACCAGAAGCATCCCCCGGCGAAAGTCGCCTCCATGTAACCGCTGTTTTTTCCGCTTTCCATGTCTTTAACCTCCCCTACACTTTCGTTGTACACGGGGAAAGCCACGCCCGCAAGCACAACAAGCATCGAGATAAAAACTCTGGACCAGAAATCACGTCTCATTTCTCTTCACACCAACCAAAAACCGGGAAATTACCGGCTCCGAAAACCCGTAGAACCGCCCCCTGAGGGGAATCAGTTATACACCCTTATTTCGTTATAAAGCGCGTCCCTCTCAACGGGAACGTACCCCGAATCCCGGATCATCTTTATCATGAAATCCCTGCTGTGACCCACTTCCGAGGGAGCGCCAGCGTCGTGGATGATCTTCTCCCTCATTATCGTTCCGTCTGCGTCGCTCGCGCCGTAATGCAGGGCCACCTGGGCCGCTTTTTCCCCGAGGGTGATCCAGTAGGACTTTATGTGGGGGAAGTTGTCAAGATAGAGCCTTGCAAGCGCGTGAACCTTCATGTCGTATGAGGCGGGAAAAGGTCTTACGTCCTTAAGACCCGTGTTCTCAGGCTGAAAAAGAACGGGGATGAAGGCAAAGAACCCCGGGGACTCGTCCTCTATTCTTCTCAACCTCTCCATGTGGTCAACAACGTGGAAAGGCTTTTCAAGATGGCCGTAGAGTATGGTGGCATTTGTAGGAATGCCGAGCGTGTGAGCCAAGCGGTGGATTTCCTCCCATCTTGTCGCAACCGTTTTCGGCGCGCAGATCTTCTTTCTCACCTCTTCGTGCAGTATCTCCGCTCCCCCGCCCGTAAGTGCGTCAACACCCGCGTCTTGGAGGGCAAGAAGCACATCCTTAAGAGAAAGGCCGCTTATCTCAGAGAACCAGTCGATCTCAACCGCGGTGAAAGCCTTTACGTGAATGCTCGGGAAGTGACGCTTTATCATCTTCACTATGTCTAGGTAATGATCGAACTCCCAGTCGGGGTGAAGGCCCCCGACTATGTGAACCTCCTTCATCTCCTCGCTCAGCATGGAAAGCATCTGCTCGTCTGAGAGCTCGTAGGCGTTGGGGGACTTTTTTGTGGTTCCGAAAGCGCAGAACCGACACGATATGGCGCAAATGTTTGAAGGATTTATGTGGCGGTTCACGACAAAGTAGACCTTCTCTCCCGATTTCTTTCTCTTAACGTAATCCGCCATCATACCGACGGTGTTAAGATCGGGAGAATCAAGTATCGAAAGCCCATCTTCAAAGGAAAGCCTGCGACCCTCGGCGACCTTCTCCATTATGGGAAGCAGGTTCGGGTCGGTGCAGAAGCTCTTGGTCAGTTCTAGTACTCGCTCCATCTCGCCTCAACCTTGTCCTTTATATCCTCTGACATCTCTATTACCGGGGGATACCACCGCTTAACTGTGGCGTCAATCCCCATCCTGCCGTCATAAACAACCGCTGAACCACGAAGTTCCGTATGTTCAAACAGAACATCCAGGTAAGGATCGAACCTAGTAAAGATACCCCAGATAAGCTCCGTGTCATCATTTAAATCTATATCCGGGCTCACGAGCGCGATTATGCGCACCCCCTCAAGCCCCGGAGTATCGAACAGCCTGCGTATCATCCCCTTGGGGTCAGTCCGAGACTCATCTATCCGCACGACGCAGAAACCTCCCGAAAGAAGTCTGAATCCCGTTATCTCCAAGTGTTTTTCCCTGGGATCGAGAACTTCCCTGGCGTAGGTTTTTCTCTCGGGAGAGTTCTTCCTTACGGCGTTTATCCCCATCTTGCTTCCCACATTGAACTTGTTGCTCGTGAAGTCAAGGGTGTCGAGGGGAGCCCACTGTATCATGAGGAAATCCTCCCTGGGATCGAAGTTCTCCCCGATCTCGTGAAGCACCGCCGAGAAATCCCTCGGGTTAACGTCGCTTGAAACGCAGATCATGCACTTTGTGAGAAGCAACTGCCCGGTTCCCCAGAGCGCGAGCATCGCCTTTACCCCGCCCTTGGGATAGCGCTCGTCAACGGAAACAGCGAGAAGATTGTGGAATCCCGCCTCGGGATACGCCCACATGTCTTTTACCTCGGGCTGTATTATTCTTATAAGCGGGGAGAACATCTCGCCAGCGGCAATACCAAGGTAGACATCCTCCTTGGGGGGTTTACCAACCACGATGGAAGGGTACACGGGACTTCTTCTGTGGGTTATTTCGCTCAGGTTAAAAACGGGGAAATCGGCCTCCATCGAGTAGTGACCGAAATGATCCCCGAAGGGTCCTTCCTGTCTCAGCACATCCCTGGGAACTGAGCCTTCCAGTATGAATTCCGCCTCGGCAGGAACGTGAAGCGAGATACTCTTTCCTTTTACCATCGGCATCGGGCTTCCCCGAAGGTAGCTCGCAAACGCAAGCTCATCCATGCCGTCGGGAAGCGGAGCGACCGCGGAGAAGATCATTCTGGGGTCCCCCCCGAGGACTACTGCGGCTTCAAGGTCTCTTCCCAGCTTTTTCGCCTCGTGGTAGTGCGCCGCTCCTCCCTTGTGCGCGTGCCAGTGCATCCCCGTAGTCCTGCGGTCATACACCTGAAGCCTGTAGATTCCGAGGTTTCTAGAGCCCGTCGCTGGATCTCTTGTCAGTACCAGGCCGAACGTAACGAATTTCCCACCGTCGCGCGGCCAGCACTTCATAACGGGAAGCCTCGAGAGGTCGGGTTCTGTCTCAATCTGCTGAACGTCGCCGCGCCCCACGGTCTTGGTTCTCATAGAGAGAAGGCCTGTGGCTTTCGGAAGCACGGAAAAAATCCCCTTTATCGTCGGAGGATTCACCTTGCGGAATATCTCGACGAGTTCCTCGCCGACGTCCGAGGGCTTTCTGCCGAGAGCAAGCTCCACTCTCTGCTCCGTGCCGAAGAGGTTTATTACCAAGGGAAAGTCCGACCCCTCGACATTTTCAAACAAAAGAGCGGGACCGCCGTCTCTTATCGTCCGCGACGCTATCTCCGTTATCTCAAGATCGGGAGAGACCCTGGTCTTTATTCTCTTGAGATCGCCTATGCTTTCAAGATGGCTTATAAAGCTTTGCAGATTGGGAAAACCTTTTGGGGGCATGGGAAAATGCTACTCCAGTTCTTCCCTTTTCCATCCCCTACCGGTATCGACGCCGACAAGACCCAAAAGCTTGTCCACGTAACCGCCCACCATGTCTGAGACCGATTCGGCCCCCATGTAATCAGTAGGAGAGATAGGAGCGATCACCACTCCCTCGCGGGAGAGCCGAAGCGCATTTTCAAGGGCGATAGTGCCAAGTGGCGTCTCGCGCAGGGCGATTATGAGCCTTCTTTTTTCCTTGAGCGCCACGGCGGCTATTCTCGTTATCAGGGTGTCGGCTATGCCGTTTGCGATTTTCGCCAGGGTGGAAACCGAACAGGGCACTATGACCATGGAGTCGAAATGATTGCTTCCAGAGGAAAAAGGGGACGCGAGGTCAGAATCATTATAAATATCGGTTACCCAGGGGCGCATTTCCTCAACCTTGAGGCCGAGTTCCTCGTGAAGAACCCTCTTTCCCCACTTGCTTGCCACAAGGTATTTCTCGTCGGGACATCTTCTGAGGAAATCAACCCCGTAAGCGACTCCGGAAGCTCCCGTAATTCCTACTATGGTTCTCATGGTCAGGGTAAGTATATACCCGCGAGGGTGAAAAACAAAACCGCAAAACCTATCAGGATGTTGGTTCTGAAAAAAGCGGAATCAACCTTCCCGAAGCTTCCGTGCTCAAGGTAAAGCAGGTAGCCACAGAATAAAAGCGGCAAAAACGCGAACAGGGTCCGAAACGATAGAAGATAGAGAAACACGAGGCAGGCGAACGAAAGCAGGTGAGAGACCTTCGAGACAAGCAGCGCCCTCTGCCTGCCGAAACGGGCAACAAGTGAGTAAATTCCGCGGCGGCGGTCAAACTCCTCGTCGGCCGTGGCGTATATTATGTCAAAGCCCGAAATCCAGAGGAAAGTGAAAACCGAAAGCACAATCGCCGGGACCATCTCCTCAAAAGAACACCTCACGGCAAGCCATCCGCCAAGCGGACCGAGCGCGAGGGAGAGTCCCACGCCGAAATGACAGAGGCTGGTGAATCTCTTCATTAAGGGGTAGACCGTAAACACCACAAGCGGAAGCGGGGAGAGAAGGAATACAAGCGGACATATGAGATAGGCGGAGACAAAGTAAAGCAGGGCCCCAGCGGCCGCCACGGCCAAAGCCTCGCCCATGCTCATCTTGCCCGAGGGAATCTCTCTCTGCGCGGTTCTCGGGTTCTCCCGGTCTATTTCCCGGTCAAAAATCCTGTTAAGCGCAAGCGCAGCAGTCCTCGCTCCCGTTCCCGCGAGCACAATCAGCACAAAAAGCCGGGCGCTGAATATCCCGCTGGCGGCAAGAAAAGCTCCCGCGAAAATGACCGGAAGGGAAAAAAACGTATGTTCTATTCTAAGAAATCCCGAGAGATTCTTTAAAAACGTCATTTTGGATACGGAATTCTACCGGATGTTTCGTCCGTGCGGACGATCTTTCGGGCGGATAGTCGCCCGCAGAGAACACATCCGCAGCTTACTTTGCCTGTCATCTAAAATAACAGTAATCTTCTCGAACACACGGGAAATTTCAATGAAAATCAAAGTTTTGAGTCCGGAAACAGACGATGGAAACATGTGAAGCGCTTGTTTTAAGGAAATCAAGCTACGGGGAAGCCGATCTCCTGGTGACCCTTTTCTCAAGGGAGTTCGGGAAATTCAGGGCGCTTGCCAAAAACGCGAAAAAAAGCCAAAAGCGCTTCGGGGGACGTCTCGATTTCTTTAACCGCCTAGCAATTGAAGTAACCCTGAACAAAAGAAGATTCAATCTTATCGGGGACGTCATACTTAAGGAAAGCTACAGGGAAATAGCCGAGTCTGTGGATTCTTTCGTCACAGGAACCCGGGTTCTTGAACTGCTTGATCTCCTCACTCCCGAACAAGAGCCTACGGGCGAACTGTTCGACCTCGCTGCGGACACACTGGGGCTTCTTTCGAAAAAACGGGAACCGTACTCCGTTTTTCTCGTTTTCCTCCTACGCGCGCTTACCCTTTGCGGCTACAGGCCCGATCTGCGTTTTGACAAGGAAAAAGACATTTCGGGGTTTGACGTTGAGAACGGGAGACTCGGCAATCTTGAGAAAACACGCGGGAAAAGAAACATCTACCCCTTCCACATGGACATAATGAGACGCCCTGAAATCATGGACACAAACCCAGAGAAGGTAAAAAACAACATAAGGGTTCTCACGAGATACGCCGAATACCGTACCGGAAGGCGTCTAGAAAAAAACGGGTTTGCGGACGAAGCCTAAGGATGAAGGGCAGAGTCTCCGCCGTAGGCCCCCCGGGTCAGGTCCTGTAATCGGAATTGATCGAGACGTACTCGTGGCTTAGGTCGCTTGTGAGAATCGAGTAGGCCGCTTCCCCCTCCCCGAGGCTAAGCGTCACGGTAAAGGACGGTTTTTTGAACACGGAGGCAAACCTTGATTCCGGTTTGGACCTTACCCCTTTTGAAAACACCTCCACTCCGCCAAAATGAAGCTTTATTCTTTCCGGATCGAACTTCACGCCGGCCCTTCCGGCGGCCGCCACTATCCTTCCCCAGTTCGCGTCCTCTCCGTAAAACGCGGTCTTAACAAGCTGGGAAGTGGCTATAGTCCTCGCGATCTTCTCGGCGTCTCTCTCGGTTCTGGCTTCGGCAACATTGATCCTGACAACCTTCGTAGCCCCTTCGCCGTCGCTTACTATCATTTCGGCGATCTCCCCGCATAAAGACGAAAGCACGTCCACGAACCTGCCGTAATCCCCGCTTTTCTCCGTGATCTGCCTGTTTCCCAGAACCCCGTTCGCGAGGATAAAAACGGAGTCGTTGGGGGAAGTGTCCCCGTCAACCGTAATGGCGTTAAAAGAGCCGCCTGCCGCTGCCAAAAGAGCTTTTGAAAGAGCTTTCCGCTCAATATTAAGGTCGGTCATTATAAAACAGAGCATGGTCGCCATATCAGGGCATATCATCCCCGCCCCCTTGCCGATAGCCGAGACGGTGGCGGTCTTCTCTCCCACGGCAAGCTGCCTTGACGCGTACTTGGGAAAGGAATCGGTCGTCATGATGGCTTCGGCCGCCTCGCGGACATTGTCCTCTCCAAGAGCTTTTATGAGCTTGGGAATGGACTTTTTGATTTTCCCGACGCGCAACCACTCCCCCGTAACCCCGGTTGACGAAGGAATCACTAGCGATTCATCTATTCCGAGTCGCCCGGAGAGCGTGTTCGCAACTTCAAGTGAGTCTTCGTAGCCCCTTTGGCCCGTAAAAGCATTAGCATTTACGCTGTTTACTATCAGCGCCTGACAGAACCCGCCTGCGATTCTCTCCTGCCCAACAAGCACGGGGGCACCTTTTATTAAGTTTTTCGTGAATATGGCGGACGCGTGGGCCGGAACTGTTGAAAATATAAGCGCCAGATCTCTCTTTCCGTTTTTCTTAAGCCCGGCGGATACGCCGCTTAGCAGAAATCCCGGTGTGTTTTTCATTTCGCAAGTGCACCTAAAACTAATCTCCCCAAGCAGAATCCAGTCTTGGCATTCGGTATATCTAATACATAATCCCCTAATATAACAGCACACATGTTGTTTGCAGACTTAGCTTACAACAAACAGTTCCCTTGAGAGGCCCGAGCGACTTATAATGGCATGGAGTGTACCAACTGGAATATCTTTGTTGCTATGACGAGGGACAATTACAATTTTTCCAGTCCGCTTGTTTTCATACTTGAAATGACTGCCTTTTGAACTCTTGAGCACAAATCCCGAGTTCAACAAGATTTCTCTTACTTTGTTGAAAGGCAGAGGGACAAGGCGGCTCAAAACCCTACCCTGCTAAAGAAATTTGCACTGAACTGATATTCATAGGAGACATAAAGGCAGTTATTTCCTGGATCTCCGCCTCTGACATACCTTCAAGGAACAACTCCATTGCCTCTTTGTGGTGCTCAATGGCTTCCTCTTCCGTTTCTCCATAACTCGAAACCAGAGTTACTGGACAAAGAGATACATAAGTATTTCCTTCTTTTCTTATTAACACCGCAAAATCCTTCATACTTAGGATTATAACACAATGCATTTTTTAGGGAATTATGTAACCATCAAACCTGGAAACTGTACCGTCAGCCAAGATAAATCGAGTGACTTTGAACGCGTCGCAACCGTCGCCACAACAGATATAGTTTTTGCCCGTACACCCCTCAGCATCATTTCCTCGTGTGCTTGTTCAGTTCATCCATGGTCCGAACCGGTAATTTCACTCAGATTTCGGGTTCCGTTTTTATCCATGAATTTCAAAAGCCCTCTGTTTATCGAGTTCGCAACCGAAAGCCCCTCGCCGCGAAGACCCGTGACCACCTGGAGAGCCTTTGCGCCCGCGCGAAGCTTCTCAAGAGCAGAAGCCGTGTCGCTAACGCCCCCGACCCCGATTATCTCAAGCTCCCCGCCAGCGGTACGGTAAACATGGGAAATAATCGATGTTGAAAGCGACCTGTACTCAAGATCGTTTCCGCTTATTCCCCCGGGAAGGCCTTCCCACTTCGCGCCGTATTTTGCCTTGAGAGCCCGGTTGTCACTCGTGTTGGTGGCGATTACGCCCGAAATCCCGGAATCGATCACGACCCCAAGGAGATCGTCTATCGCTCCCATGGAAAGATCCGGGGAGATTTTTACAAACAGTGGTTTCCCCGCGCCCGAGGAATCAACGAGTGACTCCGTTACCGCACGTATTATCTCCTCAAGTCGTCCTCCGTCCTGAAGCTTCCTAAGCCCCGGGGTGTTCGGGGAGCTCACATTTATGGCGAAGTAGGAAGCATCCCCACGGAATTTCCGCGCGACGGCGGCGTAGGCCCGCGGGGCATCCTCATGGCTTGTGTCAGAGTTTATGCCCAGGTTTATTCCCACGGGCATATCGAGGCGGCCGTACCACCTGAGGTTCTCTAAAACAGCGTCCATCCCCGGGCTGTTCAGGCCAAGGGAATTAAGACACACATCGGGGGTTACCATGAATTGCCTAGGTCTGGGATTTCCCCTCTGAGGCCTTTCCACAACCGAACCCACCTCGACCCCTGCAAACCCAAGCGAGTAAAGTGCCCGAAGTGCCCTCCCGGTCTTGTCCCACCCGGCGCCCACGATAAGAGGGTTCTCAAAAGGCACGCCGGCCACGGTGACGCCTAACCTTCTGTCCTCGAACCTGCTTCCGCCGCTTGCGGCTAATTCAAGCAGTCTCAGGGTAAGACCCGAGAACTCGCAGAGGTGCATGAGTTCCTTTACGTTATGGTGCCACGTTTCTGAATCAAAACGGTCAAGAACCGGCCTTAGGAAAGTTTTATAGATCATGCCCTTTTGAGAATTCTATCCGAACAAGGCGTCAGCAGGCAAAACCGGGCGCGGACGGATCAGACGTTGAACCTGAAAAACATGACGTCCCCGTCGCAGACCTCGTAATCCTTTCCCTCAAGCCTCATCTTCCCGGCCTCCCTTACCATCTGCTCGGAACCCTCCCTCACGTAATCCTCGTAGGATATGGTCTCGGCTCTTATGAAGCCCCTTTCGAAGTCGGTGTGGATGATCCCGGCCGCTTGGGGGGCCTTGGTTCCGCACCTGACCGTCCAAGCCCTAACCTCTTTCGGTCCCGTGGTGAAATAGGTAAGAAGCCCGAGATTTGAGTACGCGCAGTTAACAAGCCTGTCAAGGCCGGAAGCGCGAAGTCCCATCTCCTCGAGAAAAACAGCCTTCTCCTCACCCTCAAGCTCGGCTATCTCTGCCTCTATCCTGGCCGAAACGACGATGACGTCGTCTCCCGAGCGCTCCGCGTGATTCCTTACTTTTTGGACCTCGGTGTTTTCCCCAGTCCCCGAGATCTCCTCCTCGGAGACGTTGCAGACATAGATAACGGGCTTTTCGCTCAAAAGAAAAAGATCTCTTACGGTGTCTGCGCTTCCTTCCGGATGCGGGAAATCCCTGGCACGCCGCCCTGTCTCGACAAACTCCCGAAGCGATCTCACCGTTTCAAGCTCCCTTATTACGTCCTTATCCCTGCTTTTGGCCTGATTTGCGAGTTTTTCCTCCCTTTTCTCCACAGTCTCGAGATCCTTGAGGATAAGCTCGTCCTCGATAGTACGGATATCGCGGATGGCATCAATTCCCTCCTCAACGTGGATCACGTTTTCATCCTCAAAACATCTCAGGACATGGAGTATAAGGTCAACTTCCCTTATGTGTGACAAAAAAGCGTTTCCCCTTCCCTTTCCCTCAGAAGCCCCCTTCACAAGGCCTGCGATGTCTACTATCTCCAGGCTGGTGGGAGTGGTTTTCTGGGGTTTTACGATATTGGAGAGGGCATAAAGCCTCGGGTCCGGGACCCCGACAACTCCCACATTTGGATCTATGGTGCAGAAAGGAAAGTTTGAGGCCGCCGCACCGGCGTTTGTAAGAGCGTTAAAAAGAGTCGATTTCCCGACATTCGGGAGTCCCACTATTCCGCATCGAAGTCCCATAATATTGAGCCGCCTTTTGGAAAATGGGGTGGATGACCGGATTTGAACCGGCGACCTCTTGGGCCACAACCAAGTGCTCTAACCGGGCTGAGCTACACCCACCACTGAAATCTTCATTATCTATAGGGTAAAAACCAAGGTCGTTAATATACCGGCAACCTCGTTAACAGACAAAATTGCCTTAGATAGTTTCTCTGGCAGGGTGCGGTTTTGCTAAATGAAGTTCGGTTTAACCCGCCAGAGTACGCATCAACGTCTCAAGCGGTCCGCGCCGGAACCACCGCGCCCATAGCAATGAATAAATTGTCGCAACGACACAGAACAATACCGCCGCTGTGACAGCTACCGTGATAGACTGCCCCCCAAGCATCCCAAGCGCTTCCAGGATTCCCATGCCGACAAGAATATGTGCAATGTACAGAGATAATGTCTGGCGGCCAGCAGGAACGACGACCTGAACAATACCGTGCTTACTAGCCCACTCCGCCATCATCAGACAGAAGCCGACAATGACGGAAGCGGCACCAATCCCGGCTAGCGTATACAGCGGCATCGGCGGTACAGGTTGCGTCGAACCAAGGACTGCCAGTTCAACGTCGATTGACGCGAGGACTGGTGAAATCATGGCACTCAATCCCTCGGCAACTGCAATAGCCAGCACTCCTGCGAAAATCAGGTTCCGTTGCACGGGTCGCTTTGAAAGAGGAAGACGGCTCAGCACTACCCCGAACAGCAGGAAACCCAGCCACGGTATTACCGGGTGCCAGCCGTTAAAAAACAAGTTCCGCACAAATCCGGAGAGTGTCCAGAAATCGGCGTAGCTGTAATCTTCCCAGTTCCAGTTTAAATCGTAATTCAAGGTCAGAATCAATATGACAAACAGAATGTTCAGCAATAGAATTCCGACAACCAGCAGACGGTTGCTATATGGAAGCAAGAGCATGCCGAAAAAGAAATAGAATGCATAGTAATGTATGATATCAGCATCGAAAACGAGCGTGTTTACCAACCCCAACACGAGCAAGAAAACAGCCCTCTTTGTCGTTACCGAGATTGTCTGGTCGATGTTCTTCGCACCAGCAAGTCCCAAACCGATACCAGCTATAACAACGAAGGTCGCCGCCGCTCGCCCCTCCAGTGCCCCGGTGAGTTGGCTTAACAGGCAACTGCCGTCTCCATCACTCATCACAACCCTGAAGTTAACGATAACCATTCCAACGAAGGCGAAATAGCGTGCGAGGTCGAGACCGTCTAAGCGTCCCTTGGCAGGTGGTATCATCGAGTTGGTCAAGAGTTAGACCTCGGAAGTTCTTTGGGGGAATTGTAGTTGAGGGAGATTATACCCATTCTGCGAGGTTGCATCATCAAGTTTTGTCAACCTAAAGAAACGTGACCGAACCAGTTAAGTGAGGTCGGAATGTCAGTCGTCAACCTCGGCAAGAGGTTATCAATTGGAGCTATACCCGGGGAAACAAGCAGGCCTGATTCAGCAGTATCCATTCTTTTCCTTGCAGCGCAAGCAAAATAAATATCTCGAATCGGCACGATAAAAAGATCAGAATGGATTATTGGTCAAAGTGGCATCTTGCGCTGGATTTGAACCCCCTTGTCATGCTTCCGACGTGCACTTATCGTTCTGTGGAAAGATTCGACTACTCTTAGTATAGTATTGGCATGTCTGCCGACACCTCCGCTTTCCAATCAGACGTCCGCTACGAACCTAACGACAGGCCGCCAAGGCTACTGGTAGCCGGACTAGGCTTACAGCTTGCCATTCTCACCATATCGGGGATTGTCCTCACGCCACTTATCGTGATCAAGGCGGCCGGCGGATCCGAGAGTTACATGCTGTGGGCGATATTCGCATCAGTCGTAATCAGCGGGGTCAGCACGATATTGCAGGCCGTCAGAATTGGTCGAATCGGCGCGGGATATGTTCTCCTGATGGGCACCTCCGGCGCATTCATCGCAATTTGCATTACTGCGATCGCACAAGGCGGGCCCGCTATGTTGGCCACGCTCGTAATTATCTCGTCCTTGTTCCAGTTTGCCTTGGCGAGACGGCTTTCCCTGTTACGCCGGATCATCACCCCCACAGTCGCGGGCACGGTAATCATGCTGATTTCCGTCACCGTGATGCCAATAATTTTCGATCTCCTGGACAACGTTCAGGACGCCGCACATCCCCAAGCCGCTCCGCTCAGCGCGCTTGTGACCGTACTTGTCATCACCGCCATCGCAATCAAGGGTACCGGCGTATTCCGACTCTGGGCACCCGTAGCAGGGATCGTAGCAGGATCCATTGTTGGGGGTTTTTTGGGAATTTACGACACGGCGGGAATTTCCGAATCTGCCTGGATCGGGTTTCCGCAGGGAGGCTGGCCCGGCTTCGATCTGAGCTTTGGACCGACGTTCTGGACGCTCTTGCCCGGGTTCATCTTTGTCACCGTGATTGGGGCAATCGAAACAATTGGCGACTCCGTAGCAATTCAGCGCATTTCGTGGCGACGGCCGCGAGCCGTAGACTTCCGTTCTGTTCAGGGAGCTGTGGCCGCCGATGGGGTAGGCAACCTGCTATCCGGGTGCGCCGGCACGGTTCCAAACACAACGTACTCCTCCAGCGTATCGGTAACGGAACTTACCGGAGTGGGAGCTCGGGGAGTCGGGATTGCTACGGGCACAATCTTTCTAATCTTGGCGTGCTTCCCCAAGGCCCTCAGCGTAATTCTTGCAATTCCGAGTCCGGTGGCCGCGGGGTACCTAGCCATCCTAGTGGCTATGCTGTTTGTGGTTGGAATGAAGGTTGTCGTCCAAGACGGAATTGACTACCGCAAAGGCATGATTGCGGGAGTTTCATTCTGGGTAGGCGTCGGCTTCCAGAACGGTGTGATCTTCCCCGAATATTTCGCGGAATTTGCCGGCGGCTTGCTGCAGAACGGCATGACAGCAGGTGGTCTCACCGCTCTGCTCTTGACGCTTTTTGTCGAAGTCACTGAACCTCGGCGGAGACGCATAGAGCTTCCGTTCCACATTACGGCATTGCCGAAAATACGAGAGTTTCTGCGATCATTTGCTTCCAAAAGCGGCTGGGAGGAGGCGATGGCTGACCGCCTTGACATTGCTAGTGAAGAAACCCTGCTCACACTGCTCGAGCAGAGAACAGCATCAGATCAGGAAGAACCTTCGCGGCGGCTGCACATTATTGCGCACAAGGAAGGCGACGAGGCTGTGCTTGAATTCGTTGCATCAGCCACCGAAGAAAATCTCCAGGACCAGATCGCGCTGCTAGGCGAGCGGGCGACGGAAGCCCCGATTGAACAAGAGATGTCTCTGAGACTGTTAAAACACATCGCCTCGTCGGTACAACATCAGCAGTATCACGACATGGATATCCTTACGGTCCGGGTGAAGGCGCCTGTCCACTCATCTGACTGAGCAGCTGAAGCAGGCGGAGTGCAGAAGCCCGGGGGATACAAGTGACCGTGACAAGGTCATTTCTGCAAAAGCACGCGACAGAGAGAACTGCCGGGTTGCTGCCTTGGAAGATTCCGAGCACATCAATTAGAAAAATAACGGCTTCTAAGTTCATTTGCACCACCAGGCATTGACAGCGCATGCCGCTAGCAGCATTATTCTTCCCATGTTTAATACTGTGAGGATACTGTAATGAGTTCAGTCATAACTGTCCGTAATATTGATCCGGGAGACAAATCCTGGCTCAGACGCGAGGCCCGTCATCAGGGCATTTCAATGGAGGAACTTGTACGTCGTCTGATACATGAACGGCGTGAGAGATCGGAAACCCGCTATACCAAGCTTTCGGAGGCGTTCAGGCACTACTTCGGGCCGGATCACGGGGTTGAACTCCCATTACCTGTACGTTATGGGTACAAACCAGTCTCTCTCCCGGATGAAAAGCAACCATGATCGTGCCTGTGTTCTGGCTTCTGGATACTAATGTTGTATCAGAGATGATGCGCTCAGAACCGGAGCAGCGCGTCGCTGAGTTTCTTGATGCGATTCCCTCTGAAAGTTTCGGCCTCTCATCCGTCACAGTCTGGGAAATCCTCAATGGCATCGGCCGACTTGACCGGGGACAACGCAGAGATGATATTGCCAAGCGATTCCAAGAACTGCTGGACAATGTTTTCGAGCAGCGAGTTCTTGAATGGAGCATAGCCGATGCCAGTATCTGTGCCCACATCATGGAAACGAAGCGCCAAAGAGGTGAACCCCTTGACAGTCATTTACCAGATGCAATGATTGCCGCTACTGCCGTTTGCCATGGACTTACCATTGTTACACTCAACGAGCGCGAATTCCGCAATACAGGCGCCAATACAGTTAACCCGTGGACAGAATACCAAGCTTAATCTCCACAACATCCAACTGATTTCGCAGTTCCAGAAGAACCCGCGCCAAAAGCAGATATTGCAAGCGTGAAGGCAAACCGGAATCGGCCTGAAAGGGGCACGTCTCGTCATATTTGATTTAATCGAGAACTTGTTTATACTAGTCAGTTTTTATTCAATCATAACAGGCATCCGAGGAGCAAAGAACCAATGGGCACCACACTGCACATAAGAGACAACATCGAGCAATCCTACGGGGACGTTTACACGCCGGAGGCGCTAGAGGCCCTTGAATTCATGGCCCGCTATAACGGCGAACAGAAGACCCTTATGGAAAAAAGGACCCAGAGAAGAAAAAGACGCTACGAATCCAAGGAAAGAATAAACTTTCTTGATCCCGATTCCCTCATACCGCGCACCGACATGAAGGTCCAAGACGCAAGGGACGGAAAATTTGAGGGGCCGGAGATTCCCCACGATCTCAGAAGACAGTGGATACAGGGAACCGGACCTGCGGCAAAACCGAACTCCCCGGTTGAAAAAAGCATAAGAAACGTCGCCTACGCCCTTCTCTCGGGCGCAGACGGCTGGATGTTCGACGGCGAGGATGCCCTCGGGCAGATCTCGACCATGTCTCTTGACAACCAGCGCAACCTCAAGCTCGCAATCGCGAGGGACGAAGTGTTCATGAAAACGGCTGAAGGAGTGGCCGGGGAGATGAACAGGTGGGGGCAGAGCTTTTTCGGGCACGACATAATAGAGGACTGGGAAAAGCAGCTTGACTTCACCACCGTTATCTTCAGGGCGAGAGGACTTCATCTGGATGACCGCCACATACGCGACGCCGACGGCGTAGCGCTTTCTGCTTCCGTGGTCGACATGACGCTTTTTGTCGTTAACAACTACAGGGAACTCGCCAAGAGAAACTCATCCATAGTCCTTTACCTGCCGAAGATCCAGACCGCCGAGGAAGCCGCGCTCTGGAACGAGATGCTTACCGCCCTTGAGGGCCACATCGGGCTTCCCGAAGGCACGATAAAGGTATATGTGCTTATAGAGCAACTTGAGGAAACGTTCCAGCTCATGGAGATAAGGGCAGTTCTCGGCAAGCACTTCGCCGGGTTTAACACCGGCAGATGGGATTACATAAACAGCGTCTCAGACGCCGTGGCGTGGGATGAGGATTTCATTAACCCGAACATAGAGTCTATCACCATGACTTACGGATACATGAGAAATTACGAGGACCGAGTGAGAAGGGCTGTAAACACCCCTGACGTAAACGGCAACTTCGCACTCTGGCAGGGAGGCATGGAACCGAACATACCGGTGGGGTCGAAGGAAGGGGTAGAGAGCAGCATGGAGAAAGCCTATGCCGGGGCCGTAAGGGAGCAGCAGGAAGGCGCCAGCGGCAAATGGGTCGCCCACTGGAAGATGGTTCACATAATAAGACCCGTCTGGGAAAAGGCCGGCGAGGAGAACCAGCTCGGAAGAGAGTTCCCTCCCCTCACATATACACAGGAGGACGCAGACGGCCTCATACTTCTTGAGCCCGCCCCGAGAACGATAAGGGGCGCACGCAACCTGCTCAGCGTCGGACTTCAGTACGGAAACGCGTTCGGCCAGGGATTCCAGGCCGCGGCGCTTAAGCCCGCCGACTTCTTCGGAAACGACGACATCCTCTACCTGATGGAGGACGCCGCAACCGGGGAGATAAGGCTCAGCATACTCTGGGAATGGGTCCACAAGGGAGCGAAGCTCACCGAGGACGACCCCGAGACCGGGCTTAAGGCCGGGGACACGTTCACCGTCGAGGTCTTCGAGAGGCTTCTTGAGGAAGAGTACACAAAACTCCAGGAGGCAAGCGACAGGGACGTCCACGACATCTCAAAGCCCACCACCCTTCCGATAGCGAAGCAGATAGTGAGAGCCTACGTGCTTGACGACGTAAAGGTGCCGTGGTACATAGACCTGCTCAACATAAACCTAAATAACCACGACCACGACGTGGCCTCGCAGAGGATCGAGCTCTACATGACTGAGTTTGCGGGCAATGACACGAGAATCACCGAGAACCTCGATTTCGTAATCTAGGTTCCCGAAGAAACAACCATTTTTATTTTCAGGAGAGTATATCGATGAGCCAGTTAGAAGCTGAGATAAGGAAGACGAAAAGGTATTTCTCAAGCGCGCGCTTCAGGGGAATAACCCGTCTTTACTCGCCCCGCCAGGTGGTGGAGCAGAGAGGAACCATAAGAAGGGACTACTCGATCGCGAAAAACGCCGCGGGGGCGTTCTACAAGAGACTCCGCGAGCTTTTCTCGGAGCGAAAGCAGATAACGTCCTTCGGCCCCTATTCGCCCGGCCAGGCGGTCATGATGAAAAGAAAGGGAATAGAGGGCATATATCTCGGCGGATGGGCCACGTCGGCAAAGGGATCGATCGGCGAGGACCAGGGAGCGGATCTCGCGAGCTATCCGCTTAGCCAGGTGCCAGATGAGGCGGCCCCCATAGTGAGGGCTCTTCTGGCCGCGGACAAGAACCAGAGATACAACCGCGCAAGGATGACAGAGAAGGAAAGGAAGCAGACGCCCGAGATCGACTACAGCCCATTCATAGTCGCCGACGCGGACACTGGGCACGGCGGAGACGCCCACGTTAGAAACCTTATCAGAAGGTTCGTCGAGGCGGGCGTTACAGGCTATCACATAGAAGACCAGAAGCCCGGAACCAAGAAATGCGGTCACCAGGGCGGAAAGGTTCTTGTTCCTTCCGACGAGCAGATAAAGAGGCTTAACGCCGCCCGGTTCCAGCTCGATATCATGGAAGTGCCTGGAATAATAGTCTCAAGGACTGACGCCGAAGCCGCCACCCTTCTTGACGGAAACGGGGACGAGCGGGACCAGCCGTTTATCCTGGGAGCAACCAAGCTCAATATCCCCAGCTACAAGAACGCCTACCTCGCGATCCTTAGAAGAATCCACGAAAAAGGCGTAAAGGAGATAAACGGCCACAAGCTCTACAAGATAAGCAAAGAGACCTACGCGGAGACGGACAAGTGGCTTGAGGAAACCGGCATAGCGTCGTTTGTGGACGAGAACATAGAGGCAATGAAAGGGGATACCCAGAATCTTGAAACCGCTTTGGATTCCGTAGTCACCAAGTTCGTCGAGATATGGGAAGAGGAATCCGGCTTAAGCACCTTCGGCGAAACGATAGAGACGCTAATGGAGTTTAACATGGAGCAGGGCATTGAGTTCGACATGACCGTTGAGCAGTGGAGGGAGTTTGCCAAGACCGCTTCCACGAAAGACGCCATGGAGAAGGCCGATTCCCTGGGAATCGACTACATATGGGACCCCGAGATTTCA
Organism: Candidatus Dadabacteria bacterium; assembly: GCA_022826905.1. Lineage (GTDB taxonomy): Bacteria > Desulfobacterota_D > UBA1144 > Nemesobacterales > Nemesobacteraceae > Nemesobacter. The sequence goes on along the minus strand of JAJDUA010000022.1, from coordinate 17,066 downwards.
AGAACGCCCGAGGGGTACTCCCAGGTAAAAGGCGGGATCGAATACGCGATTGCCAAGTCGCTTGCTGTGGCGCCATTTGCCGACCTGCTCTGGATGGAGACCAAGACGGCGGACCTTGAGGACGCAAGGCAGTTCGCAGACGCCATACACGAAGTTTTTCCAGACAAGATGCTTGCCTATAACCTCTCTCCCTCCTTTAACTGGGACACGACGGGAATGACCGACGAGGAAATGAAGAAATTCCCAGAGGAGATAGGGAAGCTCGGCTTCGTGTTCGATTTCATAACCTACGGAGGCCACCAAATCGACGGTATGGCTGCAGAAGAGTTCGCAACCGCGCTTATGGAAGACGGAATGCTCGCCCTGGCCCGCGTGCAGAGAAGGCTGAGGCTCATAGATTCGCCTTACAAGACTCCTCAGACCCATGTCGGAGGACCCCGCATGGACGGAGCGCTCGTGGCAAGTTCCGGAAGAACCGCAACCACGAAGGCTATGGGCAAGGGTTCGACGCAGTTCCAGCATCTGGTCCAGACGGAGGTTTCCATCAAGCTTCTTGAGGAGTGGCTTGAGTCCTGGACAAGGCACTATAAAATCAAGGACACATTCACCGCCGAACTTAAGCCCCACACCGTGGGAACTTTCGTTCTTGAACTTAATATCCTAAACAGCAAGGGCGAGAAAGTGGCGGACGTCATATTCGAGATACTGCAGGACAGAAAAGGAGAGAAAATACTCACCGTAAGGGATGAGAACAATTTTGATACATCCCTTCGCCGGAAACGCCTCGCGACTATGCTTCACCTGTTCCTGATTCACCGTTACAGAACGGATTTCGTGCATTACGTAAGCCCCACGGAAGACAACCTCATGCAGACCAAGGGAATGATGAAGCTCGGAATCTACGAATCGGTCAACACCGAAGTCGGCCATATAATAGTGACCAAGGTAAACGTCGATTACGTAAAAGAGTTACTGAGCCCCGACCGCAGGGAACTGAAGAAGCTCATCGCGAAAAAAACCGGCAGACGCAAGAAAAAGTAACGAAATGCCGGATTGAAAAAAGCCTGTCTTTTGCGTGGCCAAGGCGGGAAGTATCCCTTTTCGCCTTGGCCACGACTCTTTTTCTCTTATTTCTCTGCGAAATCTCGCTCGCCGATCAGGTCTCGCTTCCAGATAACCACGCACCTCCTCACTTCCACGCATTTTACAGTGAATATCAAGTACTGATGGATATCGAAACCCTGGCTGTACTGCGCGGACACCTTCCTCCGCGTGCTCATGGGTTAGTTGTTGAATAGGCATCTCTCCGGCAAGAGGAACTGCGGAAAGCTTGGAATAAAGCGAATGGAAACACCCGACAAAATCGCTTCTTTGGAATAACCGCGCAAAGCAGAACATCAAATTGCCAAGACAGTAGCTTCACAAAAATTTGTTTCGCGATTGAAAGCTGGAATAACAAAAAACCGCGGAATATATTTTTTGTAGTAATCGATACCGAAAACTGTATTCTAATCTGTTCAGAAAAGGGGCAGTGGCTCAACACTCCTCCTGAAAAAATACGAAACCGAGAGTAACGCGATGGCGGTTAATGTGAAAAAGACGGTAAGGAAAATAGACAGGGCTCTTAAAAAGGGGAACTGGGATGCCATAAGAAGCATAACCCAGTCCATGCACCCCTCCGAAATAGCGTCGCTTATACAGGCTTCCTCTCGGGAAGAAAAACACCTGATACTTGAGGCTCTCGACGCGGAGGTAGCATCCGAGGTTTATTTCCAGCTTAACCCCGAGGAACGCGTAAGCATACTGAAGTCCATGCGGGAGACATCCCTCACCGCGATGGCCGAAGAAATGGAATCGGACGATGCCGCCGACTTCCTGGGAGAACTGCCGGAAGAGGTGGCCAAGAAGGTTCTCGAATCCATGGATCCGGAAGAACGCGAAGAGGTGACGCCGCTCCTAAAGTATGCGCAAGATTCCGCGGGCGGAATCATGCAGACGGAGATTCTGAAAAGTGCACACGACGCCACCTCGAGGGAAATCGTCGAACTCATAAGAAAGATCGAGGAGGAAGATGAAGACGACGTGGAGGACCTGCACATGGTCTACGTGGTTAACGAAACGGGAAGGCTTGTCGGAAGGGTGTTCCCGCTTAAGCTCTCAACCGCGGCGCCTGATTCTCCTCTCTGGACCATAATGGATCCGGTCGAGGTGACGCTCACTCCGAACATGGACCAGGAGGAAGTAGCCAAAATTTTCAGGAAATACGATGAAATGTCGCTCCCTGTGGTTGACGATTCTGGAGTGCTGCTCGGCAGGATAACCGCCGATGACATACTCGACGTTATCTCAGAAGAAGCCGGGGAAGACATATACAAACTCGGAGGGATAGCCGGCGAGGGACTCCACCCCATACACACGTCCATATACGACAATGTCAGGCTAAGGGCCCCGTGGATAATGCTCGCCCTTGTTGGTGAACTTCTGGTGGCTTTCATAATAATGCAGAAATTTCAGACCACTCTTGAGAATTTCATTATTCTGGCCGCTCTGCTTCCCCTTGTGATGGCTACCGGCGGAAACGTGGGAGTTCAGACGAACACCATCACTGTCAGGGTGCTTGCCACCGGCGATTTCCTGAAAGATCAGATAAAAAGTCTTCTTCTGGCGGAACTTAAGGTGGGACTGGTGCTCGGAATCATAAGCGGCCTTCTGGGCTCCCTAATCGGGCTTCTGCTGAATACCGCGGATACAGATTTCACAAGACTGTTTCTTGTAATATTCGCGGGAATCGTCGGAGCGACTCTTACGACTTCCTTCCTCGGGGTTGCTGGCCCCCTCGTTCTTAACAGACTGAAAATGGATCCGGCGGTATCCTCGGGACCGTTTCTGGTTACGTTCAACGATATATTCGGAACGGCTTTCTACCTTTTTCTGGGAGCGGCACTGTTATGAGACTCTGAGGCCGATACGTGAGAGATAAGCTTTTGCCTGTTTATACCGTGACCGGCTTCGCTAAGCTGTTCTGGACTTCCAATCAGCACCGCCCTAAACTTCCAATCAGCACCGCCCTAAACTTTTATTTTTCCTGTTATATAACCTTTAATTTCAGATCAAGATCTGAATTGTAATTGTAAAAACTTCCAATTAGCACCACCTTGAACTTCCAATCCATGCCATTTTTAAGTTGCAATCAGCCCCGAAAGAACTTATAATGGATTTATGCCCAGTATCGGTTTTTATCCACGCTATATAGAGCAACGTCTCAAAGACGCGTTGGAGGATTCTCCGGTCGTCCTTATTTATGGTCCTCGCCAGTGCGGAAAGACCACTCTGGCACAGACTGTATGCGCACCCGGAAATCCTTCATGGAATAACGACTCGACAGAACGCAAATACCGGACAGCAAGTCCGGCTGATGATAAATTCGGTGAGTACACGTATATAAGCTTTGACAACAAAGGGCCGCGCGAATTCGCAAAAAACGATCCCGTAGGGTTTGCCTCTGCTCTTCCGCAACGCGTTATTCTGGATGAAGTACAGAAAGTGCCCGAGTTGTTCGAGGCTCTGAAGATAGAAGTGGACCGCAACCGCGTTCCGGGCCGTTTTCTCCTGACCGGTTCAGCCAACGTGCTGCAGGTTCCAGGACTCTCAGATTCGCTCGCGGGCCGTATGCTTATGATTCGTCTGCATCCTCTGGCACAGTGCGAGATGGAGAACCAGCCGCCACCAGGCTTTCTAGACACTCTGTTTGAAAACGGATTCAAGGTTTGCCAGACCAGACGACTGGGCGGGGAACTCGGCGAACGGATATCGGCGGGAGGATATCCTGCCGCGCTCGCTCTGCCGCCCGGTCAACGCCGCTTTGATTGGTACGACAGCTACATAATGACTCAACTGCTAAAAGACGTAAGCGGCTTTGCAAGGATAAGCACGCTTGAAACATTGCCGCAACTACTTACTATAGCGGCAACGCGGACCGCAGGCCTGTTCAACGTATCCGATATAAGTTCATCTTTTGAACTAAGCAGACATACCGTGAAAAGCTACATAAAGCTGCTTGAAATGGCTTTTCTGCTTGAACGAATACCCCCATGGTACAGAAATCTCAACCTCCGTCTCGTCAAAACCCCGAAACTTCATATGTGCGATACGGGACTAGCGTGCGCCCTGCTGGGCATAGACGCCGATGGATTGATGCAAAACCGACCCTTGCTGGGTCAGCTTCTGGAAACATTCGTCCTCCAGGAAATGCGTCGCCAGGCAAGCTGGCATAAAGCTCGTTTGTCATTCTATCACTACCGCGACAGGAAAGGCACTGAGGTAGACATCGTTATTGAGCGCGGAGCTTTAGCGGTAGCAGGTATAGAAATCAAGGCATCGGGTACAGTTACAAAGGCAGATTTCCGCGGCCTTAACAAGCTTGAAAAAACTGTGGGTCGCCGTTTTGTTTGCGGGGCAGTGCTTTACGACGGTAACACCTGTCTTAGGTATGGCGATAGAATGTGGGCCATACCTCTTCGTATGCTGTGGGAAAACCCTCAGGCATAGCCCGGATTTTTCGCAGAAGGCAGACAGAAACTGAACCACGAAAAGTTTGTCGGAAAAAGAGAGACAAACAGCCATGAAAAACAGCCTAAAACTGCATATTCTCATCGAAAGTGAACAGTGATTCTCACTGAAACTCCAAGTGTTTCCCGGCTGGAATCAACTGAAGTGCGCGCCCGAGAGGATTCGAACCTCTGACCTACGGATTAGAAGTCCGTTGCTCTATCCTGGCTGAGCTACGGGCGCGGAAAACCCGAACATGCGTCGAATCACAAAAAAATGGTCGGGGTGAGAGGGCTCGAACCTCCGACCTCAGCATCCCAAATGCTGCGCGCTCCCAGCTGCGCCACACCCCGATTCAAAAACGAGTAATTATAACGACAGTATCCGAAGAAAACAAAACCGCAATTCTGATAAAAAGCTCAAGAAGACGGAAGCCTGTATTTCTTCCAGTACCTTATAAGGCCGCCGGCATTCATGTGATAGGGAGCCATAAGATCATACTTTTTATAGACCTCTTCGTTTACGCCCTCACGCTCGAATATCTCGCTGAAGAAAGCGCCGAATTCCTCGGTTACCTCCTTGTCGCTCTTTCCGGCTGATACTCTCTGGCCGATCCACTCAGACCACTCTTCGATCTTCTCGGCGGCGGCGTCAAGCATGGGACCCACATCCGTGTACCCGCCGAAATGGGTCAGATAAAGTACGTCGGGGGATATCTCCTTCATCTTGTCGATGGAAGCGTTCCACTTCTCAAGGTGTATTTCGGGAGGAGGAGTCGCGGGAATCATCGGACCGCCCGCCATCAGGCACCCCGCCGTATCCCCGGTAAAAAGCGCATTCTCAATCAGGTAGCAGTGATGATGCCCGGCATGTCCGGCGGTCTCCACGACCCTTATCTCAACACCTCCGATGTTGATACTCTGGCCGTCCTCAATGGTAACCACGCGCTCTTTATCAATTCCCCCAACCTCGCCCCAGAGGCGTTTCATGTTATCCTCTCCATATATCCTCGTCGCAGATTTCATGAGCTTCTCCGGCTCTATAATGTGTGGAGCTCCCACCGGGTGAACGTATATTGTCGAGCCCGTCTCGGCGAGACGCCAAGCGCCTCCGGAATGATCTAGGTGGATGTGGGTCACGAACACGTGCTTCACATCCGAGGGAGCGTATCCCAGGTCCGAAAGCCCGCTTTTGAGATTCTCGAACACGGTCTCGGGACCCGTCTCTATAAGTATCGGCCCCTCGCCTGTTTCGATAACGTAAGAGGCTATCGTTTCAGTCGTAAAGAAATTAAGGTCAATAATTTTTAAGTCCATTTGGTTTTGTCCTCCTGAAAATTACTGTTGCTCGTGTTTTTTTAGAATCCGAAACGCAAACCTGCGTGAAAAGTAGTGTTGTCGATTGATGGTGAGTCTATTAAGTCACTGCTTCTGGCAATTCCCAGTTTCAGCCTTGCGGTCTCGCCCAGATTAACAAAACCCGCCAAGGCCAACGCGGTATTACCTACGCAAAAATCTCCGCCCTTTACCGGGTAAGACGACCCGTTTGTATAGTGGCTGATGCCCATACCCAGTTTCACCCCCGCTACCTTGAAGCCCGCTCCCCCTGTAAACACGCTGATATTGTCAAGCTCCGAGTACTTTTCATCAAACGGGGTATGCGACGCCGTTACATCAAACGTGACCTTTTGGTGAACGAGTTCCGGCACCGCGTGAATCGCAAGATTATTGTTTTCAACCGTACTGCAATCGTCCGCGGCCGCCAATGTCGGCATAATAGCTATTAAGCCCGCTATCAGAACCAGAGTGATTTTATACATTTCACTACCTCCTTTCAACTGATATGATTTGACCTTTTGGTTAACTCTTTATGATAACTTCTCTGACTTCTGTTTAAAACCTATTGACCGCAGAGTGCAGAATCTCTTAAGCGCCGGCTTTTACCCGGCCTGAGTCAACGAGAAACGAGTGAAATTCCCCCCGGCGGGGTATCTCGTTCTTATCGGTCGAGGTGACAAACACCTGCCCGGTGAATTCCAAGAGAGTTCTGAAAAGAAAGCTCCTGCGCTTTATGTCAAGTTCGCTCGTTATGTCATCGAGAAGAAGTATGGGGTTAGTCCCCGTGTGTTCCTTAAAAAGTCTTATCTCAGAGGCTTTAAGTGCCAGAATCAGGTTTTTCGATTGTCCCTGTGAGGCAAAGCGCGAAGCATCCTTCCCGTTAAGCAGAAAACCGACCCGGTCCCTGTGGGGGCCCACAGTCGTGTGACCCCTTTTTCTGTCAGAAGGAAAGTTCCTGGAAAGCGCTTCCCTTATTGCCTCCACGATATTTGCCCCGCGTTCAAACGAAAAGCCGTAGCTCACAAGTGCCGACGTGTCCGATTCCCCATGCTCCCCGTAAACCTCGGCGAGCTTGCGGTTAAAGCTTTTTATCATCTCGATGCGCCTGCCCACGATATCGGCTCCGATTCTGGCTATCTGATCGTCCCAGAGTTCCACGGAAAGCGGGGACACTTTCTCTTTTAATCCGAGCATGTGGTTTCTCTGGCTTACAGCCCTCTGATAGTCGCGAAGCTGCTTTATGTGGGCCGGGTGAATGGCGCTTACAACGGAATCGAGATAATTCCTCCTCGCCTGAAGACCGCCCTTAACTATCTCTATGTCCGAGGGAAGAAACAGAACAACCTTGAAGCGACCGAAGTGCTGGCTTATGCTCCGCACGGTCTTTGAGTTAAGCCGCGTGTGGCGGCCCTCTTTTTTTATGGTTATGTGCACTTCGTTAAGACCGTTTGCGGAAAGAATCTCTCCCTTAACGAGCGAGGCTTCACAGCCAAAGCGCACAAGCTCGGAGTTTTTCGCACCCGAAAAAGGCCGCATCCCGCAGACAAGATAGATTGCCTCGAGAAGGTTGGTTTTCCCTTGGGCGTTTCGTCCGTGGATGACGTTCAGTCCCGTATAGAACGGAAGGGAGAGATTTTCGTAATTTCTGTAGTTCCTGAGGCTCAGATGTTTAAGCTGCACTTGACTTGCCGACCGTTTTTCTCTGGAAAAAACCGCTTACCCCTTTCCCGCAGGCGCTTTCTTGACCATAAAATTTTAAGCGTTAATATCTTTTTTGAAAGGTGCTGACTTATGATATCGCTTAAAATTTCGGAAATCCACTCAAGAGACTCGGGAAAGGGTTATGCTAGAATAAGCCCCTTGGATATGCAGGAACTGGGCCTTACCTCCTGGGATCTGGTGCAGATAGACGGAAGGAAGAAAACCGTCGCAAGAGCCCTGCCGCTTGACGTCGAAGAACTGGAGACGGAGTCCGTAATAGAAATAGACACCGTAACCAGAGAGAATGCGGGAGTTGAGCTTGACGACATAGTAATAGTGACGAAAGCCGACCTTGAGAAGGCAAGCAGGATAACCCTGTGTCCGAGAAACAAGGCGTTTCTCTACGACCCGGCCAAAAGCAAGCGTCTCTGCAACAGGCTCGAAGGGCTCGCCGTAACGGTCGGAGACAGGGTATCTGTGAGAGTGTCCGCCGCCAAGACCGAAGATTTCGACGTGCTTACCACGATGCCCGAGCACTCGGTTGTAATAAGCCAGAAAACCCGCATGGACGTGATACACAGGCCGAGAACAAAGGTGGACGCGGAAAAGGTTTCGTATATCGACATAGGGGGACTTTCAAGCCAGATAAAAAGAATAAAAGAGATTCTCGAACTTCCAATACGCTTCCCTTCGCTTTTTGAAAAGCTCGGGGTTCAGCCGCCCAGGGGAATCCTTCTCACGGGCCCCCCGGGAAGCGGAAAAACCCTGCTTGCAAAAGCCATAGCGTTTGAGACGGATTCAAATTTCCAGGTAATAAATGGCCCCGAGGTAATTCACAGGTTCTACGGAGAGAGCGAAGCCAAGCTGCGCCAGATATTCGAGAATGCGACGAAGAACCAGCCGTCCATAATATTTCTGGATGAACTAGACGCGATAGCTCCCCGCCGGGACAAGGTTACGGGAGACGTTGAAAAAAGGGTGGTGGCACAGCTTCTCTCGCTTATGGACGGTCTCACGCACAGGGGAAACGTTACCGTTATCGGAGCGACCAACCTCCCGGACATGATCGATCCCGCGCTTCGCCGCCCGGGCAGGTTCGACAGGGAAATCCACCTTCCGGTCCCCGATACCAAGGCCCGCCTGGAGATATTCCAGATTCATTCAAGAAACATGCCTCTTTCAAACGACGTGGACCTTCAGAGACTCTCCGAACTCTCAAGCGGCTACGTGGGAGCCGACATAGAGAATCTCTGCAGGGAGGCGGCCATAAATTCTCTTACAAACATTCTGCCGGACATGGAACAGGACTTCATCTCCAACGTCGCGCACAGCTTTCTTGTCGAAGTCTCCATGGAAGACTTCCTTTCCGCGCTTCGAAATATTCATCCTTCCGCAATAAGGGAGATAGTGGCTGAGATACCGAAAACCTCCTGGGATGACGTCGGAGGTCTTGAGAACGTAAAAGACGACCTGATTGAATCCGTCATATGGCCCATGAAGCACAGAAACTTCTACGAGGCCCTGGACGTAAAGTCACCCAAGGGAATACTGCTTCACGGCCCTCCGGGAACTGGGAAAACCCTTCTCGCAAAAGCTCTTGCCAACAGAACGGAAGTCAACTTCATTTCCATAAAGGGGGCGGAGCTTCTCTCCAAATATGTCGGCGAATCGGAGCGCGCAGTAAGGGAAGTTTTCAAAAAGGCGAAGCAGGTTTCTCCCTGCATAGTGTTTTTCGACGAACTTGACGCTCTTTGCCCCAGACGCTCCGAATCTAACTCGACCCGCGTGAGCGAAAGGGTGGTAAGTCAGCTGCTTGCCGAAATTGACGGGGTTGAGGAACTTCCGGATGTTCTGGTGCTTGCCGCGACAAACAGGATTGACATTATAGAACCGGCACTTCTGAGACCGGGAAGATTCGATCTGATAGTCGAGATTCCGACTCCGTCAAAACGGGAGATTCTCCAGATCCTGAAAATCCACACCCGGAAAAAACCTCTCGGAACGGACGTGAAACTCACCGCGCTTGCGGAAAAGCTTGAAGGCAGGACCGGAGCGGACGTAAGGCTCGTATGCAACAGAGCTTCTCTTCACGCGATAAAAGAACACTTGGGGAAAAACAGGAAATTCATCAAGCTCTGCAGAAGACATTTTGACCTGGCGCTTTCGGAACTGCAGAAAAGAAACACTTAACGAAAGCCGGAACCGGGACAGGAGTCGCCTTGGAAAGTTCTTCTTTCTTTCTTCATAACATCGTTCCCGAAATATGGTTTTTCATCCTGGGAGCGGCACTTGGAAGCTTCGCAAACGTTTGCATAAGGAGAATTCCGGCCGGGGTCTCCATAGTCTCTCCCCGTTCCCGCTGCACAAGCTGCAAAACCCCAATTAGGGCCCATCACAACATTCCGCTCCTGAGCTGGCTCTTCCTGAGGGGCAGATGCGCCCACTGCGAAGAGCATATATCGGTTGAGTATCCGCTTGTAGAACTTCTCTGCGCAGTGCTTGCGGTTTTTCTCTACAGAGAGTTCGGAATCTCGCTGGAACTGCTTTTCTATCTGGCGCTCTGCACTGGGCTTGTGGCCATAACACTGATAGACATAAGACACCTCATTATTCCCGACATGATAACGCTTCCTGGAATAGCGGCTGGGGTTGCTCTAAATGCGATCAGAACCGACTGGGGAGTCGCGGCCGAGGCGGTCTTCTCCTCCGGCCTTGCGAACTTTCTGTCTGCAACGGCCAGTATCGCCATTTTTAATTCCATAGGGGGAGCGCTGCTCGGAGGGGGAACCTTTTTATTAATCGCGACTGTATACAGGCATTTGAGGAAAAAAGAAGGAATGGGGATGGGTGACGTAAAGCTTGTCGCGATGCTGGGAGCTTTTTTCGGAATGTGGGGGGTGCTGGTCGTAATATTCCTGAGTTCAATTCTGGGAACCCTGATCGGACTCTCGGTTATAATACTGCGCAGGAAGGATCCGGGGCACGCTATAGCCTACGGCCCCTTTCTTTCGCTTTCGGCCATCCTTTACCTGCTCGGAGATGATCTTTTCCTCCTTGCCGGAATAAATATCGGGTCGCCGGGGTAGAATTATGTATATAAGTCCCAAAAGGATAATCAAAAATCTCTTTCTTCTGGTCGTCATAGTTATCGCAGCCAAGTTTCTGCTTACAGTCTTCGGAAAAGACCTCTCGACCGCACACTCAGAAAGGGTGATTCTTGGAGACTGGACCCAACAGGAGATAGAAACCCTCATGGGACAGGCCGCCTTAAAAGACGGTTCCGATGCCCAAATAGAATTTCTCTCGGAGAAGTTTCTCGGAACTCCCTACGCGGAAAACACCCTTGGGGGAGCAAGCGGCGAGACGGAGCAGCTTACAGTGGATTTCTCGGGGGTTGACTGCTTTACCTATATCGACTACGTGGAGTCACTCAGGCTTTCGGGAAACTTCGGGGAATTCAAGGAAAAGCTTGCGAGAACAAGATACAAAGACAGCACTGTACGGTGGGAGAACAGGAGACATTTCTTCTCCGATTGGGTAAGCGGAAATGATACGAACGTGCGTGATGTAACCCGGGAAATCGGGGGCGACGCAACGGTAACCGTGACCAAGGAGCTAAACAGAAAAACAGACGGCTCTCCCTGGCTCCCGGGACTAGCGACAGTAAAAAGAGACATAAGCTATGTCCCCTCTGAGAAATTAAGCCCGTTAGTTCTCCGGGGGATAAAAACGGGGGACTACCTCGGGATATACTCCGATAAAGACGGTCTTGACGTCTCTCACACGGGAATCGCCGTCAGAAAGGACGGCGTGGTTTACCTGCGTCACGCTTCCACGGTACGAGGAAAGGTGCTGGACGAGGAGCTTGCCGCTTACATGAAAAACAAGCCTGGGCTTCTTGTATACAGGGTAAAGTAATTATGTGTTAGAGTCACAACTGCCCCAGGGCGGGGCATGATCATAACCAAGGAGGCAGGTTAATGTCTTTAAAGACAAACGTAAAAGAACTAACGCAATGTCTTAAGGAGGTTAAGAAGGCGCAGGACTCTCTTGATAATCTTCTTGACTTCGTAGACCTCATGAAAAACATAAAGGAATCTTTTCCGGGAGATGTGGTGACCCCGGCTGAAGAAATCAAGAAAATCTCAAGCGCCGCAGCGCCCTACATAAAAGAGATAAAAGCCATTTTTGACGGGGAACTCAACAAACTTCCGATAAACGAGGAAGAGGTTGCAGACGCCGCGAAGAAATTGGTGCTATATCACGGAGACCACATGCAGGTTCTCATCTGGGCTGAGCAGCAGAAGGCAAACCACGAACCGGATTCCTACTGGTGGAAATATTGGGAAGGCATAACGGGAAACGTAAAAAAGGAAATAACAGAGCATCAAAAACAGCTCTGAATTCCCGGATGCTACAGTTCGAAAAACTGCCTGACAATTTCCACGGTCTGAAGTCCAGATTTTGTGGTTTGCATAATTCCGCGGTCAAACTATGCTATAATGCTACTTAAGGGAATTATATACTTTGTTCCAAAATTCCCGTGGTTAGTTACAATATAATGCAGGAGAGTTGGCAACTTCGTACACTGTTTTCTACTGAAGGCAGGGCTGAAAGTGCCGGTCTTCAGTAAATTCCTTCTCTCGAAAGAGACTCGGGCGGGAATCATGGCTGAAAGGCTTCCCGAGTGGTCGGAAGGATGAAAAAGAAGCGGCACGTTGCCGTTCGGCCAAGAACAGTATACAGTTTGAACTATTGTATATAATTCCCCTACTTAAGTAGTTTTTTTATTTTTACAGTCAATTCTCAGGGCAAGACAGACAGCCGGAGGAAACTAATGGAGTTGGAAGTCAGGATTCATAAAGCAGAAGAGGGTGGGTATTGGGCTGAGGTTCCACCTATCCCGGGATGCATGACTCAAGGCGATTCCATTCGGGAACTGTTTGAGAATATTCATGAGGCCGTCGAAGGTTGCTTGCTTGTCAAAGAGGATATGTTTTATGAAAAACTTCTTTCGACCACGGATAACTTCGAATTTGATATGGATAAGTGCAGAGAATATTCCGACCTTTTAAAAAAACTCCTCACAGATATTGACGCGATAAAAAACGTAGATTTTGCTTTGCCCCTGCTTTCCGCTGAACAAAGGGCATGAAGTCCATAACAGGCAAGCGCGCTTGAGCCCTTGTGGAATTAAAAGGGGTGGAGGTTGAAGCGGATTGCCGGCAGTCACCACATTTATGTCAAAGAGGGAGGCAACCTAATTCTTTCCATTCCCGTCCACGGTTCAAGAGATTTACGGCGGAGTCTTCAGAGGAAAAAAATGAAAGTAGCGGGGATTGATGAATCAGAACTTTGACTATCATGATTTTAAAATTGTCCCAAGCTCTTAGTCTTGATTAACGTTCTTAAGGCAGGGCATCCCTGAAACCGAAATCTTCGCAGAGCAATCTTCACCCAAGAAAGTAAAAATGCAGTTTATAGACGAGGCGAAAATAACCGTTATATCAGGTAACGGCGGCGACGGATGCATCAGCTTCAGAAGAGAGAAATTCGTCCCCAAAGGAGGCCCCAACGGCGGCGATGGCGGCAAGGGGGGAGACGTCGTGGTAGTCGCAGACGCAAACATGTCCTCCCTTCTTGACTACAGGTACAAAAAAGAATACAGAGCCCAAAACGGTCAGCCCGGAAGGGGCAAGGACCAGCATGGAAAATCGGGTTCCGATCTAATCATTCCCGTTCCTTCGGGAACCGTGATAACTTCCTTCGAAGACGGGGAGACGCTTGCTGACCTGACCGAGGACGGCGAGAGCTTTACCGTAGCCAAGGGAGGAGGCGGAGGCAGGGGAAATTCAAGGTTCGTATCGCCGACTAACCGAGCGCCAAGGCAAGTGGAAAGTGGGAGGCCGGGCATGCGTAGGGAAATAAAGCTCGAACTTAAGGTGCTTGCCGACGTCGGCATCCTCGGATTTCCGAACGCGGGGAAGTCAACCCTAATATCGAAAATCTCGGCCGCAAGACCCAAAATCTCGGGCTATCCTTTCACAACTCTCGTTCCCAATCTCGGGGTAGTAAGCTATGGAGACCACCAGTCTTTCGTGATCGCGGACATCCCCGGGATCATCGAGGGAGCTCACAAGGGACTTGGGCTTGGCATTCAGTTTCTAAAACACGTGGAGAGAACCCACCTTCTGGTTCACATGCTTGATCTTGATCCGATTTCCGGGAGGGATCCCGTAGAGGATTTTGACAAGATCAACTCGGAGCTAGGGGAGTACTCGGCGAAGCTTGCTGAAAAGCCCCAGGTGGTCGTTCTCAACAAGATCGACCTCGTGGAAGCCAGGAACAGAGGCACAGAGACAGCGAGACGGCTTAAGGAAAGGGACATCGAGACCCTGAGCATATCCGCGGTCACTGGAGAAGGTTCCCAGCAACTGGTCTACTTAATCGGGGAGAGACTCAGGTTCCTTACTGAAGATTCTCGTAGTCAATCTCCTTGCGAGGAATAGGCATCAGGGAGGCGTGGTGAAGCGCCATTTTCCACTCTCCATCAGCAAGCTCGAATATGTTGGTCGCCTGGGCCAGCACCACAACCCTGCGATCGTCTATTGAGTAAGTTGCCCTCTCGACGCAGTTAAGCCAGGCCGAATTTCCCTTCACATCAACAAAGAAATTCGAAATATCAACGCGGTCAAATCCACCCGTCTCGAAAATGGTCTTCCAGCTTTCCCTTATCGCTTCCCATCCAAGAATTATCGGCCAGCCCGCGTGAACGCATTTGGCTCTGCCATCAGCAAGCCAGATCTGCTCTATGAGCTCAATATCGTAGCGGTTACGGGCGTTGTAGAATTTTCTGTTCGCTTTTATTATTTCGTCTTTTTCATGACTCATGAAAAACAAACCTCAGTTTTGCGGGGAACCAATAGCATGGTGAATTTCTTCCAGCACTTCCCCGTCGGTTTCGGTCTCAAGCAGGCACTCAAGCTCACCTCGACAATCCTCTCCTCCCAGCCTCCAGAGTGCCCAGACCGCGTGAGCTCTTACAATCGGTTCATTATCTCCGAGAAAACTCCTTGCGTATTTTATATACTCCTTATTTCCCGAATTTCCAACAGCCACGAGCACATTTCTCATGAAACCCCTGCGCTTGGCCCTCTTGACCGGACTCTTCCTGAAAACATCCCGGAAACCGTCGCCGTCAAGCTCGAGAAGCCACTTGAAATCGGGACTGAGCAGTTTTTGGCGCGGCCTGAAGCTTTCCTTGAGAGTAAAAAGGGCATCGCGGTTCCACGGACAAACGTCTTGACACACGTCGCATCCGAAAACATTGTTTTTCACCCCTTCCCTCAGTTCAAGCGGCATTTTCCCTTTAAGCTCTATCGTGAGGTAGGAGATGCATTTCCTGGCGTCAAGCACGTAAGGCTCTATTATGGCATCGGTGGGACAGGCGTCTATGCACCTGGTGCAGGTACCGCAACGGTCCTCAGCAGCCGAGTCGTAGTCAAGCTCGATATCGGTTATCACCTCCCCAAGAAAAAGCCAGGAGCCGACCCTCTGATTTATAAGACAGGTGTTTTTACCCACCCACCCTATTCCCGAGCGACTCGCGTGGACTTTCTCAAGAACCGGCCCCGTATCCACGTAAGCCTTGACGCCGGCTTCTTCTGGAAGAAGACCCGTTATGTAGTCGGCCATCCCGCCAAGCATTTCTCCCATTACGTCGTGGTAATCGTCTCCCCAAGCGTACCTCGATATCCAGCCGCCGCCCGAAGCTTCCGTCGAGCGTGGATTCTCCGTATTGTAGTTAACGGCGCAGGAGACGACCGATTTGGCGCCGGGGAGAACCCTCTCCACTTCCTTTCTCTTAAGAAGCCCTCTCTCAAGATAGCTCATCTCTCCTGCGTAGCCCTGTCCGAGCCAGTGCTCAAAAAAATCCGCTTCCGCGTAATCACTCTCGGCCGGGCTTATTCCCACAAGGTCAAAGCCCAGAGCAAGCGCATGATTCTTTATAAGCATCGAGAGTCTCGTAGTTTCTTTCATGAAAACCTATCCCCGATCTCTCCTTTTTGAGTTAACGATCAGGTTTCCAAGCTCTGTAAAAACCGCTTCTCCATCGAAGTTCGATACGTAGCTCGAAACCGTCTTGAGGTCAAGCGGAGCGGAACTTGGCACTACAGAAAAAACCCCGGAGAGAAAAAAATCAATGTCCAGAAGCTCAGAGCCCAGCAGCACGCAGTCCTTTCCCCCCGCCCTGTCGAGAATGTAAGCGCGATCATCGGTTATACGGTGACCGTTTTCTTCGATCAGGCCTCCGAACCCGCTTGTTGAGGCGAAGTCTCCGCCACCGGAACCGTAAAAGACGATCTCCGCTCCAAGCGAACGAAATTCCCGAAGAAGCTCGGGCGGAGACAGGTTTTCGGGAATCCCGAGGGCGCCGCTCGAGGCAGAGTCAAACACCCTGACGTTTACCAAGAGGCAAGAGGCCTCGCGGAACCTCTTTTCCATATCCGTTCTTATCCTCGTCAGAACATCCGTGCGGCGTTTTCGCAATTTACCCTAACTCCCAGAACTGCCTTAAGTATAATTATTACGATAATGATACCGATTAGAAGCACAATAAAAACCGAAATCATCCCCTATGTGAATTACGCGCTTCTCGCCGCAAACGTGGTGGTTTTCGCATATACCTTTTCTCTGACAGGGGAAGCGCTTGAGATGTTCTACCAGACGCACGGTATTGTGCCCAGCAAGATAACCGCCCTTGAAGCCTACGGATTTCTTGGCAGGACGGCAAAATATTTCAGTTCCATGTTCATCCATGAAAACTGGCTTCACTTGGCCGGGAACCTAGTTTTTCTCTACATATTCGGAAACGCGATTGAAGATCTTCTGGGCCACGCAAGGTACCTGCTTTTCTATCTCGTGTGCGGACTGATAGCCGTATTCATCCAGGTGGCTCTAAACTCCCACTCAGCAGTTCCGGTAATAGGAGCAAGCGGGGCGATTTCCGGAGTCTTGGGCGCGTACATGCTCTTTTTCCCAAGATCAAGGATTCTTACGCTTTTCATAGTCCTGGTGTTTGTCTACTTCGTGCGCATAAGGGCTTATCTTTTCATAATTTTCTGGTTTGCCGTTCAGTTTCTGACCGGAATCGGCTATATTGGTGACGCGGGAACCGAGGGTCTGTGGGCGCACATGTCGGGATTTGCCTGCGGAGCCATAGCCGGAGGAAGTTTTCTTTACACGCAGGGATACCGAAGTAAAAAATACAAAGCCGGTTACGGAACGGGGTGGTACAGAGAAAATGACTAGCAGGAAAATGGATGGGGATTACATACTCGCCACTTGAAGTACGAAGTGCAACACTGACTCAGATAATCTTCTTTCAGGGGAGTTTAGCACGGAGATGGACAGGGGGCAATGCTCTTCGTAGCGAGGGCGAGCCCGAGCGAAGAAGAGCATTGCCCAAGACCTGTGATT
>JAJDUA010000013.1 GCA_022826905.1 Candidatus Dadabacteria bacterium | reverse complement strand
AATCACAGGTCTTGGGCAATGCTCTTCTTCGCTCGGGCTCGCCCTCGCTACGAAGAGCATTGCCCCCTGTCCATCTCCGTGCTAAACTCCCCTGAAAGAAGATTATCTGAGTCAGTGTTGCATTTCGGAATTCAAGTGGTGCTTCTTTTCTCTGGTAGGGGCCTTCTTCTGATTCATACTTGGTGGGACATTTCGCGAGCAGAAGGTCAGCCTCGAAGACGTTATCGGCTGAGAACTTGCCCTCAACGACCGCCTCAACCCCGTCTGTGAATATATCGGGAATTATGCCGTCGTACTCGACGTCGATTTCACCCTTGCCGTCCGCTATGGTAAAGCGAAGCGAATCATCTAACTCGTTCTTTATTGAACCGTGAACCACGGTTCCAGAAACCCTTACCTTCTGCCCGTAGATGTCCGGGACGTCCTCAAGCAGTTCGTCAACCGTTATGTAGTAGACCATAGAATCCTTGACTCCCGCGAAGACAAGCCAGGAAATCAAAGACCCTATGACCAAAAGAGGCAGAATGAATTTGAGCTTGCCTTTCAACCTTCACCTCCGCTTCCGGGGCCGTCCCCGCCCGAGAGCAGTTTTTTCCTTACAGAAGCCGACTTCGCGCGCAGGTAGAGCACGTAAGCGATAAGAGAGCCCCAGACAACCACGCTTGACCAGAGAAAATATTCCATAGCAGACTACCCCCCTCGCCCTCCCCGGGCGTAAAGCGCGTTTTCCATGTTCATTATCCTTCTTCTCTCACCGAGGAGTAAAACGAAAAGAAGCGTGAATCCAAGCAGCGTGACCAGAAGAGTGTGCATCATGGCGGGATCTATCCCTCCTCCCCCCGGTCCGAAGACCACGGGCGATATGCCCCTTTTTATACGGGCCGAGACATAAACCACGGGAAGGTCCACATAGGCTATTATGGCGAATATGGCCGAGTACCTGGCCTTTTTCCCGCGCCCTCCGGCTCCTGAGCGCAGAACCAGGTAAACGGCGTAGAGAACCCAGAGAATAAACGTGGTCGTCAGCTGCGGGTCCCATGTCCACCAGGTTCCCCAGACCGGCTTTGCCCATATGCTCCCGGTAATGATCGTAAGGGTAAGAAGCAGCATGCCTATCTCGGCCGAGCAGTAGGCAAGCGTATCCCATTTCGCCGTCTCTTTCACCAGGTAGTAGATGCTCGCCACGAAAACCACCGTAAACGCCACAGTGGCTGCCCAGACCGTACCCATGTGGAAATAGAAAATTCTCTGCACATGGCCCATGACTACCTCCGTAGGCGCGTAAAAAAGCGTCATCCAGGTAGCAATAACCATCAGCGCAAAGGTCAGAAAAAACAGTATTTTTCGCATTTTTTTAAAGAAAACGGGTCAGTCCCCGCTATCCTCAATAAGATACTCGAACAAAAGAGAGCATAAAAGGACGAAGATTATATCAAAGGAAACCAGCACCTGCAAAGAAAAAGCGTAATAACCAAAGGGCTTTCCTTCCAGGATTGAAGAGCATATCCCGACCGAGGTTATCACGACGGGTATGATGAGCGGAAAAACCAGCAGGGGAAGCATCATGTCGCGAAGCTTGGTATTAAGAGCCATCGAAGAAAAAAAAGTGCCGAGCGACACAAAACCTATCGTTCCAAGAACCACAACCCCGAGAAAAGGAAGTATCTCTCCCGTGAGGGAAAGAGAGAGCCCCTTTGCGTTGAGGAGAAAAAACAGAAGGAAAAGCGGAAGTATGAAAAGCTCTGAAAGCAGAACCATAACCACGTTTGAAAGCAGCTTCCCGAGATAGATGCAGCTTCTGCTCACTGGGGTCAGAAGAAGAAACGCGAAGGCGTTATTTTCCTTTTCAAGCGAAAAAGATCTTCCAAGAGCCAGCAGACCCGAAAAAATAAAGGTTATCCATATAACAGCCGAGACCGCCCGGAAATTAATATCCGAGCGGAATTCAAAGGCGACATTGAAGATAAGAAGAAGCAGAAGCGAGAATACGAACATCGTTGGAAATATCTGCTTTGAACGCCACTCGACAAGGAAATCCTTTCTGAATATGAGAAAAATTTTTCTCACCGCCCGTCACCGCTTCTGACGCAAGACATGTAGGTGTCCTGAAACTCGTCGCGACCGGGCTTCTGCTCGGAGACATAGACCACCTCTCCGTGATCAAGGATTGCGACTTTATCGCACAGCGAAAGTCCCTCGAAGACATTATGGGTTGTCATAACCACGGTTTTGTCAGTTTTCATTGAACCGAGGATTGAGGTGAGAATGGCGGCTCCGCCGTAATCAAGCCCGCTGTACGGTTCATCAAGAAAAAGTATCCCGGGGTCATGAAGAAGCGTCCTGGCGATAGCCAGGCGCTGGCGCGTTCCGAAAGAAAGCGTGCTCACAAGCACATCTTTTCCGGCATAGAGATCAACCTTCTTGAGAACATCAGAGCACCTGTCCCTAAGATCCGGCACGTCGTAGAACGCGCCTATGAATTCGAGGTTTTCCCAGGCGGTAAGATTTTCGTAAAGCATCGTGTTATGGGAAATGAATCCTATCAGTTTTCTTATTCGCTGTTTTTCTCTTGAAACGTCAAAGCCCGCCACAAAGGCCTCCCCGTCGCCGGGCTTTATGAACGTTGCGAGGATGGAAAGCAGGGTTGACTTGCCGGCGCCGTTGGGACCGAAGATCGTGAGAAATTCCCCCTGGCCAACCGCAAGATCGATTCCTTTTAGAACGGGGAAAAACCCGAACTGCTTTTCAAGTCCCTTGGTTTCTATCGCAAGTACGCCGGGCTGCATATCATTTTTTGAGGATTTTTTCATAACCGCCGATCTCTGAAACCCACTGCGAAAGCCCCTCCATTCCCGCCTCGTAACCGCACACAGGTTCATATCCAAGATCCCTTCTGGCTCTTTCTATGCTGTAGGTTCTGCTTTTCGAGAGTGCGCATACCCCGAAACGGGTAAGGACGGGAGGAGTTTCAGACTGCCTGAGTTCAAAGATTTTCTCAAGAAGAAAAGCGACGCAGTAACCAAGGGCATAGGGTATGGTAATCGGTTTTTTCCACTCAATTCCTATTGAGGTAAGCTGATCAGAGACAAAACTGCCGGTATCAAGCTGCAACCCGTCATTTACAAAGTAGGTGTTTCCGGGCGCGGATGACGCGGAAGCCGCAAGCACCGTGGCGTGAGCAAGGTTAAGCACATGGCATGGAGAGACGATTTTTTTGTTGAAACCCATGTTGACCAGAATTCCCTTCAGGCAGGCGTCGGCTATTCTCGGAAGTATGACCGTGTCACCGGCTCCCCAGACGTTTGACGGTCTTAATATGACCGTTTCCAGGCCTCCAAGTCCGTCATATTCTCTCACAAGTTCTTCAGATAAGGCCTTGGTTTCAGTATAAAAATTGCTATAGCTTTGCGGGCATGGGTAGCTCTCATCCACATCATCAAGGTTCATTGTTCCGAAAAGAGAAGCGTTCCAGAGAACTCCGGAGGAACTCATGTAGATAAACCTTTTTACCCCGGCCTCGATACAGGACTGAAGAAGGGTTTTCGTCGCCTCCACGTTCTGCCTGAAAAAATCATCCCTCGGTCCCCAGTCAGAGATCTTGGAAGCAAGGTGAAAAACGTAATCGCACCCTTCGGGAAAAGATTCAAGAGAGCTTGAGTCGCAAAGATCCCCGTGGACAAGCTCCGCACCCAGGGAACTCAGTTTTTCTGTATCGCTTGTTTCTCTTACCAGGCATTTTATCGAAAAACCTTCGTCTGCAAGTTTTTCAGCAAGCTTGCCGCCGATAAAACCCGTCGCCCCGGTTATTCCCGCTTTCAGATTCTTTGAGGTTCCCATTTTATTTTTTTATTTCCTTTTCCCAGTCCGCCTTTCTGAACCTTTTCTTCGTCTCGACGTCTTTTTTCGAAGGTATGACTTTGCCGGGTTTTTTGGCCACTGGCTTTCTGGTTTTCGGCTTTTCAAGTTTCTTTTGAGTCATCTCATACCCTTCCGGTCTCTTTACCGCTCAACAAATCACAGAGTATAATAATTGATGAGTCAGATTGGACAAACTGCCCAGATAGTCATATGCGATATCTCCACACAATGATAAGGGTCGGCGACCTTGAGAAGTCAATCGCTTTCTACACCGATGTCATCGGTCTTAAGTTTCACAGGAAAACGGATTACCCCGAAGGCCGTTTCACGTTAGCTTTTCTGGGTTACGGAGGTGATACGGAACCTTTTCTTGAACTTACACACAACTGGGACACGTCCCGATACGAACATGGAGAAGGTTACGGACACATGGCATTCGGGGTAGAGGACATATACGCGACTTGCGAGAAGATAGAACAGGCAGGAGGACGGGTAACAAGGGCTCCCGGGCCCATGAAACACGGAACCACAGTGATAGCTTTCGTCGAGGATCCCGATTCCTACAAGATTGAGCTTATACAGAGAAAAAGCTGATTCCCCCAGTCACCTTTTTCTCTTTTTCCACCTTGCGTCCAGATACTTTTTGAGATTAGCCTCCCTTCCCTTCTCAGTGGGTTCGTAGTAGACGCTGTCCTTTATTTCCTCGGGAAGAAAGTCGTCCTCGACGAAGTGATCTTCGTAGTCGTGGGCGTACTTGTAGCCTTTTTTGTAGCCGAGATCCTTCATGAGCTTAGTAGGGGCGTTTCTCAGGTGAAGCGGGACCTGGAGTCCGGGATTTTCTCTTACGTCTTTTTCTGCCCTCCGAATAGCCTTGTAGGCGGCGTTGCTCTTGGGGCAGCTTGCAAGATAGGTAGTTACCTGGGAGAGGATTATGCTGCTCTCAGGCATCCCCACGTAATTAACCGCCGTGAAGCAGTCGGTCGCCAGGGTAAGGGCATAGGGTTCTGCGTTTCCGATGTCCTCTGAAGCAAGTATCACAAGACGCCTGGCGATGAACTTTGGATCCTCTCCCGCCTCAAGCATTCTGGCCAGGTAATAGACCGCCGCGTCGGGATCGCTTCCCCTGACGCTTTTTATGAAAGCGGAAATCGTATTGTAGTGCTCCTCTCCCGCCCTGTCGTAGAGAAGTCCAGTCTTCTGGAAAACTTCTTTTACCAGATCAGAGTCGATCTCAGTAAGTTTCTTTGAACGAAGAAGAGAAGAACCGATTTCGAGGGCGTTTAGCATAACCCTGGCGTCTCCGCCACAGAGTGCTATGAGTTCGGCCCGGGCCTCGGCCGAAATGCCGACACCCCCAAGAAGTTCGTCCACTGAGAAGACCTTTTTGAGTATGCGGTCAAGCTCCTGCGCCGAGAGCGGGTTAAGAACATAGACCTGGCAACGGGAGAGAAGAGGACTTATGACCTCAAACGAAGGATTCTCGGTCGTGGCCCCTATGAGAATCAGGACCCCTTCCTCGACGCTTTTTAGGAGCGCCGCCTGCTGCGCCTTGTTGAATCTGTGTATTTCATCAATGAAGAGCACGGTCTTTCGCCCGGAGTAAAGAGCGTCTTTCGCGGCGGCGATGATATCCCTCAATTCCTTCACGCCGGAGGAAATCGCGTTTATCTGTACGAATCTGGCACCCGCCCTGCCCGCAATAAGCCTTGAAAGCGTCGTCTTACCCGTTCCTGGGGGACCCCAGAATATCATGGAATGGGCACCCCCGGCCTCAAGCGTTTTCGTCACGAGCCCCTCCGGCCCTATCAGATGCTCCTGGCCTACCATCTGTTCTACGCTCTCGGGTCTCATTCTCTCGGGAAGAGGAAGAGATTCTTTCGGGGGTCTGAAAAGACCGGGGTCATCAGGGTTCAAATCCGTCTCCTGTTCTTAATTCGTGCTCTTGTATCGCAACTAAGACTTAAAGTAACACCATTAAAGCATTATTAAAAGCAAACCAAAAACCTCGTCCATCTTGCCATGATTCTACCCAGACCCCCGTCGCACACATTACCAAAATCATTAGCGATAATCTTACGGTGAATAACAGCAAGAGTGCATTTACTATATACCTAAGGTGATTCATCCAGGTTATTCATGGCAGGTTCCGCCTTCTTAGACGCATTGGAAAGATTTTCACCAAGCATAATGAAGTGCCTCATTGTCCGTCCTGAGGGCTCCCGATTCAAAAAGCGATGCGTTTTACGTCGTCAACAAAATCGAAATGGGTGTCGTTGCTTAACACCGGGAGAGAATGTTCACGGGCCAATGCTGCAATCCATGCGTCATTTGTCGGGATAGGTTTTCCCATCCGTTTCAACTCCAAGCAGATATTCGCGTATTCATGCGCAGTTGCCGAGGTAACGGCGGCGATTTCGGTCAACGGCAAGTACCGGCGAAGCCATTCTTCGTAACGGTTCCGATAACGCGATTGACGAATACCGGAGTAATACTCGCCTAGAACGACACTCGGAACAACAAGCCGGTCAGCGGCCCGAAAAGAGGCCTCGACTGTCACAAGCCCTTCTGACCATGCGGATAAGGCGTTGGTGTCGAGTATCATTCGATATCCTCAGGGGAGATCGTTTCAAATTCCTCCTCGATTATCCCAAGGATGCGGCGGTTCTCGTCCGAGAGGTCCGATAGCGCACCGAATCCGGCCATCCATGGAGGGTCCGTTTTGCTTGTGCGACGACGAATATGCTCCTGCAGAGCTTCGGTGAAAAACCGCTTCAAAGAGATGCCGCGGCTAGCCGCAAGAGCCTTGGCTTGTCTGAAAACGGCGTCTGGAAGTTCAATGGTGGTTTTCATGTTGCCATATTACCATAATTACGGGAGTCTTGTCAAAACACCCGACTGCAACTGACACAAGCCACCGAAGTTAACAGCAAAAACTTGAAAACTGAGTTCGTGTAGAACTGTATGCGGTTCCACACAGACCGATTCCAAAAACCCTCCTTCCTTTCCGCGGTTTTGGAAAAGAAGGGCATTTGGTTATAATCAGCCCATCATGGACATAGAACTTCTTAAGAAGCTCTGCGACACTCCGGGAATGCCCGGGGATGAGGGCTTGGTTAAGGCAATTCTGCTTGAAGAAATAAAAAAATTCTCAGAAGACATCACCGAAGATGTTCTCGGAAACATAATTGCCCGTATCCCGGGAGACGGTCCCACTTTTGTTCTCGACGCTCACATGGATGAAGTGGGATTCATGGTACACCATATCGATAACAGGGGTTTTTTGAGGGTAACCCCGCTTGGGGGAATGGACGCCAGGGTTTTTTACGGGCAGCGCCTTGTGGTGTGGGGAAAAGAATCCTTAAAAGGGGTAGTGGCGGCGGTTCCTCCCCACGTAACTAGGAGCAGCGGAGGCGCCAAGGAAGTTCCCGAGATCGAGGACTGCGCGGTCGACCTGGGCCTCAGCCCTGAAAAAGTCGCCGATCTTGTAGAAATAGGGGACATGGTGTCATTTGACACTTCCCTTGATGAAACTGAGGATTCCGTAATTTCAAAAGCCCTCGATGACAGGATGGGTCTTTTCGTAATAATCGAGGCACTCAGAAAAACTCCTGATCCGGGCTGCAATCTCATAGTCACTTTTACGGTGCAGGAAGAAGTCGGGCTTCGCGGGGCGCGGGTTATAACGCCGGTCTACGAACCGGACTTCGCCGTCGCGCTTGAAGGCACGGTGGCAATGGACATACCGGGAGTCTCTGAGAGCAGATCCCTCGCCAACGTTGGCAAGGGTCCCGAAATCAGGCTTTCCGACAGGTTCCTGGTGGCACACAGGCCGTTTAGCTTTTTTATAAAGGAACTCGCGGAGAAAAACGAAATCCCCTGCCAGGTAACGGTAAAAAAAGCGGGCAGCACAAACGCTACCGCCATGCAGGTCACGGGAAAGGGAACAAGGGCGGCCGTTCTGTCAGTTCCGACAAGGTATCTTCACAGCCCGAGTTCCATTGCCTATAAAAGCGATATTGCTCACACGATAGATCTGGTGTCATGCCTGCTGAGAGACATAGGAAAATTCAGCCCCTCAAATCAGCATCGGGATACTCAGCAACAATGATGGAAGAACTGTTGCGCGTATTCGAGGAAATCGCCAGAGAAAACTTCCCCGAACTCGATCTTGAGAAATTCTCCGTAGCTCTTCGCGAGGAGATAGAAAAGAAAAAGTACGATCTTCAGGACGAAGCTTTGCTTGAGACAGCGCTTCGGAACGACAGGAACACCTTCAAAGATTCCTTCCTGGATATGCTTGAAGAAAGAGCGGCGCGTGAAGACAGCGGGAAAGCCTTTTTCTTCTCGGATGAAGGCCGCAACGAGGCCATTTCAATCCTAATAACCAACGCCGAGCACACGATCGACTACTATTACAACACGATAATAGGAAAGCACTTCTCGGCAAGCTAAACGTAAGCCTTTCCCCTTCCCCTTTTTCTCCTCAGCACTGACTCTAAGACGGCAGAACTACTTCTTCTTGCGCCTCTTGTTCATCGCAACGTATTTTCTGTTGTCCTCTCCCAGATAGACCTGCCTAGGTCTCGCGATTCTGGTCTCGGGGTCGTTCAGAAGTTCGAGCCACTGCGCAAGCCATCCCGACATTCTCGCTATTGCGAAAAGAACGGTGAACATGCTCGTGGGAAGACCTATGCTCTGGTATATGAGTCCCGAGTAGAAATCAACGTTCGGATAAAGCCTTCTTCTTACGAAATAGTCGTCTTCAAGGGCTATTCTCTCAAGCTCAAGTGCTATGTCAAGCAGCGGATTTTTCCCGGTAACTTCAAAGACGTCGTGGGCTATGTCTTTTATTATCGCCGCTCTCGGGTCGTAAGCCTTGTACACCCTGTGTCCGAAGCCCATAAGCCTGAATTCTCCTTTCTTGGCCCTTTCTATGTACTGCGGAATTTTGTCAATCGAACCAATATCGGCAAGCATTTCAAGCACTGCCTCGTTCGCTCCGCCGTGAAGAGGACCGTACAAAGCGGCAATCGCCGCGGCGGCCGCGGAGTAAGGATCTGGATGAGAGCTTGCGACGTTTCTCATTGCACTTGCGCTGCAGTTCTGCTCATGGTCGGCATGGAGGATGAAAAGAACATCTATAGCCTTCTCTATAGCCGGGTTAGGCTTGTACTTGGTTTCGGTCATCTTGAACATCATTGAGAGGAAATTCCCGGCGTAGCTGAGTTCATTGTCGGGGTATACATAGGGAAGACCCATTATATGCCTGTAGGAAAATCCGGCTATGGTCGGCGTCTTCGCTATAAGCCTTCTTATCTCAAGCTTCTGAATGTCGGTGTCGAATATGTCCTTTGCATCCGGATAGAAAGTCGAGAGGGCTCCGACAGTAGCAAGCAACATCCCCATCGGGTGCGCATCGTAGCGGAATCCATCCATGAGCTTCCTTATATTTTCATGCACATAAGTGTGATGCGTTATGTCGTGAACCCAGCTGTCGTATTCCGATTTGTTAGGCAGTTCACCGTGAATAAGTAGGTAAGCAACTTCTAGGAAGTTGCTCTTTTTCGCCAGATCTTCTATAGGGTATCCCCTGTACCTCAGAATTCCCTTTTCTCCATCAATAAAGGTGACCTTGCTTTTGCACGAAGCCGTATTCCCGAAAGCGGGATCATAGCTCATCATGCCAAAGTCTTCGTCCTTAACCTTTATCTGACGAAGATCAGTGGCTTTTATGGTGTCGTTGTCTATAGCAAGTTCGTATGTTTTACCTGTCCTGTTATCCGTTACAGATAAAGTGTTCTTCGACATTTGTGAATCTCCTTGCAGTAGTGAAGTTGTTTAAATAAAGTTGCCGGTTGAATCGGATTCCCGTATGTGAACCACCCTCTTTTTGACTCCAACACCCTCAGAGTCAATCCAACCGATCAGTGAGATTGTAACAGATTTTTTAACTAAACGCAAAACGACCTAACCGAACTCCACGATACTGATGGGGACAGGGGTAAAGCAGCAAATAAAAATAACCAGTGAGAGAAAAGCAAGCGCTTTTCTTCCGGCGCCGATCTCGGCATCACTTGATATGGTCGGCGGATGGGATGTACCGAGAACCAAAAGCAGTATTGCCCAGAAAAGCCAGCCGACCCAACCCTCAAACATAAGCCACTCAGGAAGAGCGCTTAGCACCCACAACCCCAGATAATCAGCAAAGTCCACCAGAGGCGCCGTTCCCACTCCCATTATCACAAGAAGAATAACCGTAGTGGCCGATATAGCTTTATGCCAATACGCCGGGAAGACACAGTATACAATATGTCCTCCGTCAAGCTGTCCTGCGGGCATGAGATTCAAGACGGTTACGAAAAGACCTATCCATCCCGCAAACGCAACGGGGTGCAGCAAAATTTCGTATCCCTGAGCAATCTCTCCGATGGCCATTTTTGAGAAAAAGGCAAACACAAGAGAGTTGCCGAGAGACATGCCCGTCTGCATCTCAGAAAGCCTCTCGGAATCCAAAGCAACCACCTCTGAGAAAAGAAGCCCGACAAACAGAACCGGAAGAGCTACCAACACTCCGGCTACGGGGCCAGCAACTCCTATGTCGAAAAGTTCTCTTCGGCCGCGTATCCGGGACTTTATCCTTATAAACGCCCCAAACGTCCCTATCGGGGAGAGGAAAGGAGGAGCGGGAATAAACCAGGGAAGAGTTATGGAAACGCCGTATTTCCTGCCGTAAAAGTAATGACCCATTTCATGGGCTCCAAGGATGGCAACCAGAGAAACCGAGAAAAGAACGCCTCCCGTATAGGTTCCGCTTATCATGTAGCCGGAAAGAAAAGTCGTGGCCGCCGTAAGGATAAAAAGCACCAGCGGAATAAGGGTAGATCTTTTGATCATGGCTACTCTACTTCGAGCAACATCGGGTTTATGGAGTTGAGGACATCCTTTAAGTATCTCTCTATGTCAGCCTCCTTTGAGAGCAGTAATACGTTGGACCTGATTTCCTCAAGCATCCGCTCAGAAAGCCTGTCCGAAAGAAATTTCACATAAGGAAACCGAAACGGGGAAACGCTCAGATGACGGTAACCAAGAGCCAATATCAGGAGTGTACCGGAAGGAACTCCGGCTATTTCTCCGCATATTGAAAGCTCCTTTCCGCTTGATAGGACCTGCTCTCTCGTAAAATCCAGCATTCTAACCACGGAAGGATGAAAAGCCGAGTAAAGATGCCCAACAGCGTTTGAATTTCTATCCACCGCGAGCAGATACTGTATTAGGTCGTTTGTTCCAATGGAAACAAAATCTATTAAGTCCGCGTAATCACCGAACTGATACGCAAGTGCCGGAACCTCCATCATTATTCCGAGCTTCGGTATGTCAAGCCGGTGAAGACTGACTTCAGTAGACAGTTCCTCAATTATTTGCACCGCAGTCTCAACCTCCCAGACATTTGATACCATGGGCAGCAGAATCCTGAGATTTTCCCCTTTTTTTGCCGCCAGCAAGATGGATTTCACCTGGTCCCTGAAAAGATCAAGATACTCCATTGAAAAGCGGATTGAGCGAAGGCCAAGAAGGGGATTTTCCTCCTTGGGCATTTTGAGATAGGAAAGCACCTTGTCAGAACCTACATCCAGGGTCCTGATAGTCACTCCATCCTCAAAATTAGCTGAGATCTCCTTGTATATCTTCAACTGGGATCTCACACTAGGCCATTTCTTAAACCTTGCAAAAGCAAACTCCGTCCTGAAAAGTCCCGCACTCTTGATCCCGTAACGCTTGGCCACTTCAGCATCGGCCGGAATTCCGACATTCGCCGTTATTTCAACGTCAAGACCGGTACCGGTGCCTTTTTCGGCCTCAGTCTCTATGAAGTTGCGGAGTTCAGCGGCTTTTTGGCGCATGGACAGATACTCATCCTTAAGCACCTGATCAGGATTCGTGAAAATGAAGCCGCTTCTTCCGTCAACTATGATATCCTCCCCGGGATGTATCAGATTCACGATGTTGTCTATTCCAACAACCACCGGAATCCCAAGCGATTTCGCTATTATGACCGCATGCGAAGTCTCTCCGCCTTTTTCAAGCACTATTCCCCCCACTTCCCCCTCAACAGCCGTGACAAAAGAAACGCCTATCTCTCTTGCAACGAGTATCAAGGGTTCTCCATCGGGGGAAGCGGAAATATTCTCATCCTTTGAACGGGTAAGATCCCGGAGCATCCTCTCACCTATATCTCTGAAATCGTAGGCCCTCTCCCTCATATAGGAATCCGGAAGGGATTCAAAACGTAATGCCTGGGATTCGAGATACTCAACCACCGCAGCCTCAGCCGAAACCCTCTTCTCGTCTATGAGTTCGCCTGTTCCTTTCTCCATGTCGCGACTATCCACTATCATCAGATGTGAACGGAAAATATCCACTTCGTTTTTCGAGAGCTTACCCTCAGAATCCATTTTTTTTATAGTGTTCTTAAGGTCTTGCGATATACTTTTTATAGAATTTCTAACTCTCCTTTTCTCGGCTTTTGGAGTGCGGGCCGTCATTTCCATCGTGGACATCCGACGGAAAAGCCCGCGGAATGTAACCGCTTTGCCCACAGCCACTCCTTCAGAAACTCCTTTTCCCTGATAGGTTCTCGTCTCATGTTTTACCATTGACGGAGGTTTCAACCGGTCCAGGGTGTTTGCGACTTCAAGAACCCCCGCAAGCCGCAGCGCTATTATCTGAAAGAGGGTCTGTTCGGCCGGCGTTATCTGCATCGGAGTCTTATTCTGGCCCACAAGCACCCCGACACACACATCGTGAAGCATTATCGGGACACCTATGTAGCTTTCGTATTCCTCTTCGCCTATTTCAGGGAAATACTTGTAATTCGGATGCTCTGAAGCCGGCATCGAAATCAGAGGAACTTTCGTTTTATGAACCACTCCCGTAAGACCTTCATCCGAACGCAAGAATATATCGCTTTTAGGCTTGACCTGAAGGCCCCTGTTGGCCGCGAGCCTGAGAATCTCTCTTGAATCATCCCAGACGTATATGGAGACGACATCGTAGTGAAGAGAAGAAGAAATCTTTCTTACTACCCTGCCCAAGACGGTATTGAGACCCACGGACTTGTTGATCAAGTCGCTTATCTCGTGAACCACCTTGAGATGAAAATGCTCCGGTTCCGTACGCTCTTTAATAATCATAGGGTCACTCCGCCACACACCAAGGAATTAGTATTATACCACCATCAGGTCCCATCAGCGGAAAAAAGGGAAATGAAAAAATATCCTCCAGAAACTGAAAGAAAAAAAGCTCTCGCGTGAATAGATTTATGTAGTATTGCGTATATACTTCCCACCGCATGAGTCTTGAAAGAATAAAAGTTGCTATCGTAGGATCGGGACCCGCTGCTTTCTATGGAGCCGAGCATCTACAGAAAAAACTTGGCGACCGAGTGTTCATAGACATGTTCGAGAAACTCCCGACTCCCCACGGTCTAGTGAGAAGCGGGGTAGCTCCGGACCACCAAAAAATAAAGAGCGTAGCCAGAGTTTATGATAAAATCGCATCCAATCCTCAATTCAGGTTTTTCGGACTTGTAGAGTTCGGAAAACACATAAAGCTTGAGGACCTGCGCAACCGTTACCACCAGATAGTTTTCGCAACAGGGGCTCAGACCGACAGAAAAATGGGAATACCAGGAGAGGACCTAACAGGAAGCCACACGGCAACGGAGTTTGTAGGCTGGTACAACGCCCACCCGGACCACATGGGCCTTGGTTTTGACTTTTCGGGGAAAAGAGTCGTCATAGTCGGAGTCGGCAATGTCGCGGTGGATGTCGCGAGAATTCTCTCCCTCACAAAAAGCGAAATGAAAAAAACGGATATAGCGGACTACGCACTTGAACAACTGGCCGAAAGCGGCATAAGGGAAATATGCATGCTTGGAAGAAGAGGCCCCGCGCAGGCGGCCTTCACCAACCCGGAGCTCCGGGAACTTGAGAATCTTGAGGACGCAGACCTCCTTACACTGCCGGATGAAGCCGAACCTGATTCCCTTACGCTTGAGGAACTTGAACGTAAACCGAACAGGACAGCCCAGACGAAAATAGAGCTTATAAAAAAAGCTTCCGAGAGGTCTCCATCCAGATCAAAGAAAATAGTCATAAGATTCTTGGTTTCTCCGATAGAAATAATTGCCGGAGAAGGCAACAGGGTAAAAAGCGTGAAAGTCGTGAGAAACAGACTTTACAAATCCGATGACGGCTCCCTTCGGCCCAAGCCAACGGACGAGATTGAAGAGATTCCCGCCGATCTGGTTTTTCGCTCCGTCGGGTACCGGGGAATACCTCTTCAGGATGTTCCGTTTGATAACCGTTCCGGAATAATCCCCAATGAAAAAGGAAGAGTGCTTGACAAAACAGGAGGAAACCCGCTTCCGGGACTCTACACCACAGGATGGATAAAGCGCGGACCGACCGGAGTTATCGGCACGAACAAGACTGACTCCGGCGAAACCGTGAGCTGTATGATCGAGGACATCGAGATGGAAAACACGCTCCGTCCAGAGCTCACTTCGGATGAGAGCATAAAGGAACTGCTTGATGAAAAACATATTTCCTACAATGAATGGCTGCGGGTTGACTGGTTTGAAAAGAAAGAAGGCGAAAAACAAGGAAGGCCGAGAGTGAAGGTCACGGGGCTTGAAGAAATTCTTGAAATTCTTGAAGAAAAACACTGAAGAAAGCAGTCTTTCCCGCTCTGACAGCATGCACTTGTTTGAGCATGGGTCCCGGCATACCAAAAGCTAAGCCGGACTCACGCGTATCCTTCTTCTAAGAGGGTCGGTCCCCCAGATGGAGAGGGAAAGTTCACTCCCTATGTCAAAAGCCCTGCCACCTGAGTTAGAAAGAGTAAGTTCAATCAGAAACTCCGGGATATAAACATTAAACCCGTTATATCCCTTGGAACTTACGTAACCTGTCGCCCCTTTTATATCCTTTTCCAGAAGATAGCGTATAAGCCAGTACCTGTGTCTGCCTCTCTGCGCGTTTTTTATTTCCCTGGTTGCGAGGCTAACCCGCGTGTTCATGTCCTCAAGCTCGCTTTCTGAGTAGCAGATCTTCTGTTCCTCGAGCCAAGATATAAGCTGGCGCTGCATTAGAAGGTCCGTGTACCTCCTAATCGGAGAAGTCATCTGAACATAGCGGGAAACTCCCAGGGACTTATGAACCTCGGGGACAAAGGCAACAAAAGAGGGTTTTAAGTGCTTTGCTACCTTTACCGGAAAAAGAACATCTGCGGGGTCAAGCTCTCCGGCTTCAGGGTCAATCTCTTGGGTCTGAGAACGAAAGAGTGCCGGAATTGCGTTTTTATCGAAAAAATCTCCGCAAAGCCGATTCATAAGTATCATACATTCGGAGACAACATTGTGGGCAGGAGAATCCATGTAATCTTTGCTGACTGAAATTCCATCCTGGTCTCCGACCTTGATTTTAAGTTCCGGGAGTTGAACTATAAAGGCTCCCTTGTTGACTCTCTCGCCCCTAAGCGAACAAGCGAGGGCAGTAAGGGATTCACCCCATTGCGTGCCGTGGAATATTTCAGTCGCTTCGGTATAAGTAAGATTCTTTGAAACCCTTATGACCGTTGTTTCAAAACGATAATCGATCAAGGTGAAGTCCCCTTTTTTAAAAGTGGCGAAAAGAGAGAATGCAGGTCTTAGGTCACCAGCAGTCAGGCTGAGTTTCCTACTTACAAGATCCCGGGGAAACATATCCACGCGTCCCTCGGGAAAATAAACCGTCTCAGCGCGTTCAAGGCATCCCTGATCGAGAAAACTTCCTCTGCTTACGACATGGGCGACATTCGAGATATGGACTCCCAGAGTAATCCGGTCCCCGTCCGTTTCAAAGGAAATGGCGTCATCAATGTCCTGGGTTGTCTCGCTGTCAATTGAGAAAACCTCAAGATCCGTTCTGTCGGTAAGATCCGCAAAGCTTTCCGGGACGTTAAAAATAGCTTCCACCTCTTCAAGCGCTCTTTGGGAATGTCTGAAATTAAAAGCGATTTTCTTTGATTCCGGGTCATCGTCTTTCTTCCAGAAACCCGTTTTTATAAGGAACTCAGTCGCCGATTCAATATCCTTAAGCCCTGCTTCATAAAGAAAGTCCTTGGCTTCCTTAGCACGCTCGTAACCGTCAAGATCAATGACGTACCGCTCGATCAGCTCAAGGAACTCACTGTGGTCCTCATTAACCACCGGAGGAACTCCGCCACTTATAACAGAATGCACCCAGCTTACGGCGGCTTGAGCTTTTTGCTCCCTTTCTTTTCTGAGTTCAAGGGCACGAAGTGTCTTGGAAACATCCTCCCGCGAGCGGACGAGATAACCGTTTTCGCCTCTTGCAAGGTAAACCGTGTTTTTATCAACGGCCCAGAAAAGCAAAAACCTCTGCTCCAAAGGAATCTGTTCGGCACCCGAATACAGCTCCAGTATCTCCTCAAAGCTTACGGTCTCCTGCTCTTCCACAACACATTGCCAAAGCGTTTCCACATCAACGGAGCCTTTTTTCTCCTCAAGGTCTCTTCTCCATCTTCTCATTTCAAGCTTTTTCTCGGAGTCGGTAAGGGTTTCAGGGATAGCTATTCCGGTAAACAGCACGACTTTTTTCGGTTCAACCGAGTAGCGCTTCCCATCTTCTGAGAGGATGGAAAGTTTATCGGGATGGACGGAAAGGACCGCTCCCAGAGCGGGCTCCCTTCTTTTTCTGTAGGCAATAAGTTCGTTTATATTAGGGAGGTTCATCGAATGGAACAATTCGATCAGTTAAGAGAATCCTTGTAGCGAAGCGCCCCTCTTATGAAATCTCTGAAAAGCGGGTGAGCACTGAGGGGCTTTGACTTGAACTCGGGGTGGAACTGACAGCCGACAAACCAGAGATGGTCCTTAAGTTCCATGACTTCAACCAGATTTCCATCCGGCGAGAGACCGGAGAGGATCATTCCATTTGACTCAAGAACTTCCCTGTAGCTGTTGTTCACTTCAAACCGGTGGCGGTGTCTTTCGGATATCTCTGAGCTTCCGTAGATACCGCTTGCCAGAGTCTCGGGCTTTATGACGCAGGGATAGGCCCCGAGTCTCATTGTCCCACCCTTTTCACTTATGTTCTTTTGCGATTCCATTATGTCTATAACCGGGTTCTGCGTATCGCCGTTATTCTCGGTCGTATCCGCGTCATCTATGCCACACACATTCCTTGAAAACTCAATAACGGCAAGCTGCATGCCGTAGCAGATTCCGAAAAAAGGAATCCCGTTCTCCCTTGCGTATTTAGTGGCGTCTACCTTGCCGTCAATTCCTCTCTCCCCGAATCCCCCAGGAACAAGTATGCCGTGAACATCAGAGAGGTAATTCTGCGGAGATGTGCCGTCCATTTCTTCTGAATTCACGTATTTTATTTCAACTTTCGAATCATTGGCCAAACCACCGTGATAAAGGGCCTCGTGGAGGCTCTTATAAGAGTCTCCGTGTGAAACATATTTTCCGACAACTGCTATGCGCACGGCCTTTTCCATATGTTTTATTCTCCAAACGAGTTCATCCCACTCCCCCATGTCAGGTTTTTTGGTCCACATGCCCAGATACTCAACAATTATCTCTGCAAGCCCTTCTTTTTTGTACATAAGGGGGACTTCGTATATGTGCTCAACGTCCTTGGCTGTAATCACCGCTTTGTGCTCAATGTTGCAGAAAAGGGCTATTTTCCTCTTGACGTCATCCGGAAGGAACTTGTCCTCGGTGCGGCAAAGAAGTATGTCAGGTTGTATTCCTATCTGGAGAAGCTCTTTTACGCTGTGCTGCGTAGGCTTTGTCTTGAGCTCTCCGGCGGCGCCGACATAGGGAACATAGGTAAGGTGGATGAAAAGCGTGTTCTGCTTGCCGAGGTCCGACCTCAGCTGCCTTACCGCCTCGAGGAAGGGAAGGCTCTCGATGTCTCCCACAGTGCCGCCGATTTCGACTATGATCACGTCGTTATCGTCTTCAAGGGCAAGTACGCGGGATTTTATCTCATCAGTTATGTGAGGGATTACCTGGACCGTTTTACCTAAGAACTTGCCTTCCCTTTCCTTGGAAATAACGGAATCGTATACCTTGCCGCTTGTAAGATTGTTTTTCTTGCCGAGCTTGGCCTTGGTGAATCTTTCGTAGTGGCCGAGATCAAGATCCGTTTCCGCTCCGTCATCGGTAACAAAAACCTCCCCGTGCTCAAAAGGGTTCATCGTGCCTGGATCAACATTTATGTAGGGATCGAGTTTCTGAAGTGTGACTCTAAGGCCACAGCATTCAAGAAGCAGACCAATCGAGGAAGCGGAGATACCCTTTCCCAGAGAAGACATAACTCCGCCGGTTACAAAAATAAACTTTGCGCTTTTCACGCAGAAAACCCCTTATCAAGTTATAGAAGCCGAAATAAACAAAGGTCGGGACTAAAATATATTCAATCGGGAAGCAGCTTACAATTAAAATCGGGCTCTTTATTCAGATTTCCTGATCTCATGAGAATGAAATCAGACATAATTCTTGAAACACAACCTGCAGGTTTCAGGTAAAACCAACCTGCCCGGCACCGCACGGTACCGGACAGATCAGAATTGTTTCAGAAGACTCTTTTTACTGTCTCTACTCAATCTCCCAAAGCGCCCTGGCTACCTCTACCCAGCGTGACCAGCCACGGTCAGCAAAAACCTGCGCGTCTGCCGCGGTCATCGGCTCAAGCGAAGAATCCGACACGCTCTCCCCGAACGCAAGCAATGCCCGGTCCCAGCGGTTCGTGTGCGACTTGTAAGACACATACCGCGTGTCATAGCGCCATTCGTACATCTTAGCTATCAGCTCCGCGTAGGTATTATCCTTACCTCTCGCTTCCTCAAGGCATTCTATACCCTCAGCCACCGGCTCCCATCGGTTTGCAGAGAACAGTGTCTCCATAAACCGCGCCTCAACTCCGCTCATTCCCCCGTCGTTGCCGGCAAAGGCGTTTAGCACCCTCTGCCAGCGCGCCACATGCGCATCACCGTTATACGTCTCCAGAACATAGTTCTCAACATCCGACTGTACTTCATCCAGATCACAGTTCTCTTCAAGCTGCTGGTTATTGTCGTCCTGAGATTGGATACCATCCTGAGCCTGGATGCTGTCCTGATCATCCGATGACTGGGAGCGCTGACCACCCACATTAAACACCGCAGTGCCTGCGAGATCGTTGAGTTGCTGAGTGTCGCCGTTTTCGTCTATGTATTGTGGAATTACCGTGATTGTGAGAGTCATCGGCTCCGGGGCATAGTGATCTATCGTGGACGCGGTACCGGTTATGTCTATATCTATACCGGCAATATTGACGCTGCTGCCAGAACCTTCCCATTCTATCTGGTAGCTCGTTGCGTGCTCAACCTCATCCCAGGTCACTTTGGCGTTGTCCGCGTCTACTGCCGTCACCTGTATGTTGGACACGGTCTGCGTGGGCACGGGTGGAGGTTCGGGCTGTTGCGAAGGGGACCGCTGGCCGCCAGACTTGTCCTTGATCGTGAAATCAATGCCCGGCGCGGCGTAGAGCGAGTTGTAGGTGCCCCGCACTCCCATGTAATTGACCGTCTCGGAAATGAACACCCGGAAGCGCTCGTCGCCTTCGCGTGTGCCGTCGCTCTGTATTGGAATGCGCATCTGGGCGTGTGGGCCGTAGCCGAGCACACCCACGTTGTAGTAGTTAGTGTCCCCGTCGCGTCTCAGGTGCCCGACGAACGCATCGTGGCCGGCATAGGCGGTGCCTAAGTCGGTAAAGTCTGTGGTGAGGTTCTGTACGCCGATTTCGACATTGTACCAGTCGTAGAGCCTCAGTCCCGAATTCCGTTTATTTCCCGCCTTGCCGTCCAGCAGTATCCACACCTCGCCCCCTTCCTCAACCTCGCGGGACCACGCCGACATGTAGGTGCTGCGGGAGACATCCCTGTCGTTCACGAAGAGCTTCGCGCTCGTTGTGCCCGAGAGCGACGCGCCGGCCACGCCCGAGACGTCCGTTAACCGGAAATCGGCTGTCTCTATGCCCGTGACCCAACGGACCGGCAATCCGGGAGATGTACGGCGCTCCCGCTCCCATTTATTCACGGTGCTGTTCACGGGGCTTAACGAAAGTCTTATGTTCTGCGGGGCGTTAGGACCGGTGATCGTCACCGTGCCAGTGGTCGGGTTGCCGGCGGTGTGGGAGAGCGTCACCCCGTTGTCGGACTCGCTCACCCCGGTGTTCAGGTCAATGCTGTAGTCGACCGTCAGGGTCTCTCCCGATTCCAGCGCGCGACTCAGGCGCTGTTCCACTGATGCCGTGCCAGTGCCGCCTTCACGGCCGATCGCATTCGCGTGGTGCAGGGATACGCTCGGCGGGGGCTCGTTGACCGTCACGCTGAAGGCGTTGTTCGAGCTGTGCGGGTCGGCCCCGCCGCCTACGTTGGTGGCGAGGCTTGTATCGTCGAATTCGGTGTTCGTGCCGAGCGCGATGTTGAAGGTCTCGTTGTTGTCCGCCGTATTGTCATCCGTCGCCGTCAGCTCAAGCGTAGCCGTCTGCGCCCCAGTGCCGGAGAAGCGGACGACGCTCC
>JAJDUA010000009.1 GCA_022826905.1 Candidatus Dadabacteria bacterium | reverse complement strand
CAACGTCCGCGCAACGTTCCACCGAAATGCGGACAGACAGCTTGTGTTCCTCAGGTCTTAACTTGCCCATGTTCTTCCTCAATATTACCTCAATATCTCAAACTTGAAAAACCCTCAATACTGAACGGATGCTATACTAGTGGCGTTAAATGGGTCTTCTGCGGGAGCGCGCCCCAAGGCAATGATCAGCATCAATCTGACCGGCAGTCAAATCATCTATGGTGAGACCGATAAAAAATTCAAGGGCTATGTTCCCTGGCTTGTGAAATTCCCGAACACTCAGGACGGCCCGGATGCCGGCGCAATTGAATACGTTTACTCGCTCATGGCCAAGGAAGCGGGAGTGTTTATGAGCGAGACCCGGCTTTTTCCGGCAAAAAACGGGCCGGGATATTTCACCACCAAGCGGTTTGACCGCAAAGAATCGGAAGGCAGGATGACCCGTCTGCATGTCCATACGGCCGGAGGTCTGCTCCATTCAGACTTCCGTATGCCGTCTCTTGACTATGAAGACCTGCTTGCGTTAACGGAGATAATGACCCGCGATATGCGCGAAGTCGAAAAAATGTACCGCCACGCGGTCTTTAACATCATGTCTCACAACCGCGACGATCACGCGAAGAATTTCTCGTTTGTTATGGATTTTAAAGGCGAGTGGAAACTGTCCCCCGCCTACGACATCACTTTTTCTTCCGGCCCGGGCGGCCAGCAGAGTACGACGGTGCTCGGTGAAGGCAAAGACCCCTCTTCTGAAATTCTAAGGGCCTTGGGGAAAAAAGCCAAACTTGATAACAAAACGATCGCGCAGATCATCGAGAGCACGCGTCATGCTCTTGGATGCTGGAGAGCGCTTGCGCAGCAACACGGCGTTGACAGAAACAATATCAAACTGATTGGCGATGCCATAGGTCACATTAGCCGGAATTAACCCCGAAACCACAGAAATAAAACCAGGTAACCCGCCAGTTTCCCGGATAACGCATCAGGTTTTTCCGCTTCCCAAAAACTCCCAGACGCCATCGGCTATCGCCAGAGAGCGGAGAAAGGAACGGCAAGAAACCTGTCGCCGAAAGGAACCACGTCTTTCCCCCCGTATAACACGACACCGCAGATAAAATCGTCCTTCGTCAGGTCCCGAAGCACACCCATGCCCTTAAAATCAGCGGAACTGACCCGCTCTGAAGCCTTAACCTCGATACCTGCGACCGA
The DNA here is from genome assembly GCA_022826905.1 of Candidatus Dadabacteria bacterium. GTDB lineage: Bacteria > Desulfobacterota_D > UBA1144 > Nemesobacterales > Nemesobacteraceae > Nemesobacter. The sequence continues at coordinate 53,026 of JAJDUA010000009.1, read as the reverse complement.
ACCATCAGGACACTCCAGAACAAAGTCAACCTCCTTGCTATCAGCGGTACGGAAGTGAAAAAGATCCGCTCGAACGTCGGAGAAGCAAAGCTGCTTGCGAAGCTCGGAAGCGACAAAGTTCTCAACGGCATGGCCGTAGAAATCCGTCCACCTGCCATGTGGACCCTCAAGGTCGCGGCCAAGCAGATGGCAGAGCAGAAGAGTATCGGCAATATAGCCCTTGGCAGACTTCACAAGCCGTTTTCCGACGTTCCGGTACCACGGCTCAACGTCAAAGCCAAGAAACATCGCCTGCAGAATACCCCGGTAGCTTTTGCTGGTAACGGGATTGAGACCCATGTCGCGCGCAATCTCGGCGTCGTTCATAAGCTTGCCGGCGCGGGCCGCCAATATACGAAGCAGTCTTGGCAGAAGGCTGATTTTCTCAAGTTCGGCAACGGTACGCACATCGCGTTGCAGGATGGTCGGCAGGTAGCCGTCAAACCACTCCGTCCGCTTATGCGCGGGTTCCCCAGATATTTCGGGGAATGTGGCCGACTCCATGGCCTCACCGAGCGTCAGTTCATCCCCCACATCGGCAAAATCAGCCGAAAATAATCTCCCAGGAAAATCCCCCTTCGTTCCGAGGACTTCGCAGACAGCAAAGGGGTAAAGGGTTGTTATGCTCATGCGCCCGACCAGGGAATCGGAGAGTTTAGGCAAGACCATGATGTTAGCCGAACCCGTAAGCAGAAACCTGCCGTTGCTCCGCTCCTTCTCCCCGAGGCGGGTCTCGTCAACAATGATCTTAAGAGCGCGGAACAGGTCGGGCACCAACTGAACCTCGTCAATAATCACCGGACCCTTTCGCAGCCTAAGAAAGCTCTCCGGATTAGCGTAAGCAGCTTCCATATGAGTCACGTTGTCAAAAGACACGTACTCGGCGGGATACCCCTTGCGGGCAAGCTCCCGCGCAAGGGTGGTCTTACCCGACTGACGCGGTCCGTTAAGGAAAACCACGGGACTGTTCTCCAGGGAAAACAGGATTTTCTCTGATAGTCTGCGTACGATGTATCTCATAGCTTTTTCTTCCGATATATAAAGCTAGCATTTATGATTCCTAAAGGCAAGCTTTATTTTTACAGAACTTATCCGTCGCATCCGAAGGGGGCTTTTCCCGCAATGAGGTGGGCGGACGAAGAATCCTCCGGTTGCCATGGAAGGCGGTCGGCTATATTTCTTCCTGCCCGCATCACCGAAAAAGCAGAAAAAACACGGAACTCCAGACCCGGTTTCAGGTCTGCGGGTCGATATTCAGATGGTAGCGCGCGGACTTGCGCTGCCCTGTTCTTGCGAGCGCGCCTTTAGCGACCAGGTCCGAAAGGTCACGGGTGGCGGTCGGACGCGCGGCCCCGGTGATGCTTATATAGTTTTCGGCGCTGAGACCTCCGGTAAAACCCTCGGGGCCCTCCTCAAATATCCGAAGCAGGCATTTTTCCTGTCGCGGATTGATTTTTCCCCGCATACGTTCAAGCAGCCTTGCTTTTTCCACAAGAAATTCCACGCAGGTCCGCGTATAGGCAAGCGCGTCAAGCACGGTACGGGCGAAATAGGAGAGCCAGCCGGTTATCTCGGTTTCCGTGTTCGCCTCTCCGAGACCCCCGTAATAAGCGCCCCTGTTCCTGCTGATCATGGTGGCGAGCGCAATCAGCGTAGGGTGGCCGAGTGACTGGGCAAGCGCTTTTTCGGACACCGCCCGGCCGATGCGGCCGTTTCCGTCCTCAAACGGGTGAATGCACTCGAAATAAAGATGCGCCGTGCCTGCGCGGGCCAGCGCCTGAAGCGGCTCCGCGGCACCCGGGGCACTTCGGTTAAACCAGCGGACAAACGCATCCATTTCCCGCTTTACCCGCTCCGGGGGAGGCGCTTGAAAATGAATCCTGCGCCTGTGAAGAGGTCCCGAGACCACCGCAACCCCATGCTCGCGGTAACAGCCCACGCACTTTAGGTCGGTACGCCCACGCGTGAGCATCCTGTGCCAGCGGTAAAGCATTTCATGGGAAAGCGCATCTTCGGAAGTGTCGCAGAGGTCGACCATTAGATCGGTGATACCGGTCTCGGCGGGTTTCGCCTTACGACCGTCCGTCCGCAGGCCGAAATGCCGGAGAAGAGACGACCGCAAGTTCTCGCGGTCAAGATATTCCCCCTCGATCTCGGAAGTCTTAAGGGCTTCTTCGCCTAGAATCTCCGCTTTGATCCGGTTCCGCTCATGCTCGTCAAGACCCCCGTAAGCCCCGAAAAGCAGGCCCGTCTCACGCAGAAAATCATGCTCCAGACCCTCGAGAAGTTCCGGTTCGCAGGTAAAATCGGGCCACTCGGGCCGCTGCCAGTTCCATCGCATGAGCCATAAGCATAGCATTCACAAATCATTCCGCATCCCTCTTATGATTAATAAGGCGGTGCTAAAATACCACCTTCAAGATAACGCAACGAATTTCCCCGCTTCCTGCATTGTCCGTCCCGATGGCCCACGCGATACCGCAGACGAAATCATTTCCCGCCAAGTCCCGGAGCGCTTCCATGCCTTTAAAGTCAGCGGAAACGACCCTACCATGCGCACGGCGCTGTGAAATCGCTTCAATTTTCCTTGCCTGCGTGTTATTTTTTAATAATCGCTCTGATCAGAAAAAGATACTGTTGCCGCAATTGCGTACTTGAGCAGCCAGAGATATGAACTTATGGTAGCAAAAGTAGATAACGTTAATCCAGAAATCCTTCGTAAATGCCGGGAGCAAATCGGTCTTAGCCTTTCCGATGTGGAAAAAAGGGTTGAGAAAATTGCTGCCATAGAACAGGAAGGTCATAAGCCTACTTTTAATCAGTTGGATACCCTTGCCGAGCTTTACAAAGTGCCTAGATGGGTGTTCGTTTCCGAATCCCTGCCGGAACAATACCAGTTCAGTAGAAATTTCTCTTTCCGTAAGTTCACGGACAACTATGAGGAAATTTTCAGTCATCCGGAAATCCGCCGCGTGACCGCAATGGTGGAGAGATTTCGCAATCTGGTTCTGGAATTACGGGAAGACATGGATGAACCGGTCGAACCGTTTAATCCGCCAGTGCTGGAATCCGAAGCTCCCGCGCCTGTCGTCGGGGCGCACGTGCGGGACTGGCTGAAATGTGCGGGGGAAAACCTCGATTTCCGGGAATGGAAAAAAAACTGGAAGAAAAGAGCATCTTCATTTTCACCACAAGCAAGTACAAAGGTTGGTCTCATGTCGATGAGGGACAGTTCCGGGGTCTCGCCATATATCATTCGACCCTGCCGATCATCATTATCAACAATTCTGACGCAAAAAAAGCGCGGACATTCTCTCTGATCCACGAACTAGGTCATTTGCTGAGAAAAAAAAGCGAAATTGCTCACTGGAGAGACAGCGATCAGGATGCGGAAATCTGGTGCGACGAGCTGGCCGCCAACGTGCTGATGCCTTCAGAAGAATTTCGGGCCGTCGCCCGGAAGCTGCGCGCAGACGATCTTAATGATATCAGAAAGATAGCAGAGTCTTTTAAGGTGAGCAGTTACGCCTGCCTTGTTCGGATGAAACAATTAGGAATAATCGGTTCCGACATCTATCAGAATCTTGAGTCGGAACTGCAAGAACTCTACGAACAGCAGAAAAAACAACTCAAAGAAAGCAGTCCCCCTCTTGGCAGGAACCGGCCGGATGAAGTGCTTGACCAGTACGGTCATATTTATACCAGAGCACTGTTTCAGGCTTATCACAGCAATGAAATCGGACTTCACAAATTATGCAGGTTGTTCGGCCTGAAAAAGGCATCGGACGCTCTCCGGCTGGAGAAAGAACTGTGAGCGGAAAATACTGTACAGACGCCAACATTTTTATAGAGTGCTGGAACAGAAATTATCCCTTTGATATTTTCCCGTCGCTATGGGAAAAAGTAGCTCCGCTTCAAAACAACATTATCTTGATCAAGCCCATCTACGACCAGATTGTCCCGAAAGAAAAACGAGACAGGGAACGAGACCCCCTGAGTATATGGCTGGGAGAAAATCATTTTATTAAGACGCCCATTGACAACGAAACAAAGAAACTTTCACTGGAACTGGAAGCAAGATATCAGATAACGGATCAATCCAAAGGGGTTGATCAGGAAGATCTCGCGTTGATTGCGTACGCAAAAATAAAAAATAAAATTGTTGTAACCCTAGAAGGGCAGCAAAAACAAAAGCCAAAAAAAAAAGAAGAATTACAAAATTCCGCTGGTCTGCAACGAAGAAGGAGTTTCCTGCGTCAATTTCATAGAGATGATCGAAGATTTAGGTATAGTCGTATGACCCGCAGCTATTTAAGACGCCTCTGAATTCAGAATACGGATAGCGGGTTTAAATCGCATGTCAGGCCTTCCCGTCCCCTTGTCCAAAGCGAATCAGCGTATATATTTTGAGGGTAGATGAACGAACTGCTTGAAAGCTTCATAAAACACCTCTCGGACGAAAGAAACTACTCGGAACACACGGTAAAGGCCTACAGGGGCGATCTTGAGAATTTCCGCGATTTTCTCTTAAGAGAAGAGAAAGAAATCGAGGATGCGGACATTGCGACCATAAACGCGTACGTCTCGACACTCTACGGAAAAAATTCCCCCTCCTCGGTAGAGAGAAAAGTATCGGCGATAAGATCCTTTTTCTCGTATCTCGTTAGAAAAGGCCTCGCAACGCAGAATCCCGCAAAACTCGTGCGCACCCCTAAAAAGGAAAAGCACCTCCCCGTGTTTTTAAGCGTGGACGAGGTGTTCAATCTGGTCGACGTAAAGGATTCTGAGAAAAACCCGCTTCGCGTGCGCGACAGGGCAATTCTCGAGCTTCTTTACTCAAGCGGCCTCCGGGTAAGCGAACTCGCTGGAACAACTCTCGCCGACATCAGCATGGGAGAGGCGATAATAAGGGTTCGCGGAAAGGGGAACAAGGAAAGAATCGTTCCCGTGGGATCAAAGGCACTTTCCGCCCTCGGGGAGTACCTTGATATAAGGGGGGAACTGAAGCCCTTATCCGACCATATATTCCTTAACTCCCGAGGAGGCGGAATAACAACGAGAAGCCTCGCACGGATAATAAAGAAGTATGGTCTAGTATCGGGGATATCGAAAAACGTGAGTCCCCACGTGCTGAGACACTCGTTTGCCACCCACCTGCTTGCGGGCGGGGCGGACCTTCGGGCAATCCAGGAGATGCTCGGCCATGCGAGTCTCTCGACGACCCAGAGGTACACCCATCTCTCGGTTGAGCGGATAATGGAGGTTTACGACAAGACCCACCCGAATGCCTAAAGGCGACGGAAGGAAAAAGAACTATGAGCAAGTTTCACGGAACCACGATAATATGCGTTAAAAAAGACGACCGGGTGGCCTTGGGGGGCGACGGCCAGGTGACCATGGGAGCCACGGCGGTAAAGCATAAAGCGAACAAGATAAGGAAGATGTACGGCGGGAAGATCTGCGCCGGATTCGCGGGCTCAACGGCGGACGCAATGACGCTTTTTGACAAGTTCGAGGGGAAGCTGGAGGAATTCCGGGGAAGCCTCGAGCGTGCCGCGGTGGAGCTGGCAAAAGAATGGAGAACAGACAGAATCCTGAGGAGGCTCGAAGCCCTGCTGATAGTCGCTAACTCCGAAACCATGCTCATAATCTCGGGAAGCGGAGACATAATAGAGCCCGATGAAAGCGTGATAGCAATAGGCTCGGGAGGCCCATTTGCCCAGGCGGCTGCCTTGGCGCTTGTGAAGCACTCGGAGCTCTCCGCCTTGGAGATAGTCAAGCGCTCACTTGAGATCGCGGCCGGAATCTGCATTTACACAAACAACCACATATCCATAGAGGAAATAGACTAATGTCCCAGGAATCCTACCTCACCCCGAGGGAAATAGTATCGGAACTAGACAAGTACATAGTCGGGCAGAACATGGCCAAAAGGGCCGTAGGCGTGGCGCTTCGGAACAGGTGGAGAAGGCAGAAGGTATCCCCTGAGCTCCGCGACGAGATATCCCCCAAGAACATACTTATGATGGGACCCACCGGCGTGGGAAAAACAGAAATAGCCCGGCGCCTGGCTAAACTCGCCCAGGCCCCTTTCGTAAAGGTCGAGGCGTCAAAGTTCACGGAAGTCGGCTACGTGGGCCGGGACGTAGAGTCGATGATAAGGGACCTAACCGAGATAGCTGTCAACATGGTAACAGAGGAGGAGACCCTCTCGGTTAACACGAGAGCCAGGGAGCTTGCCGAGGACAAGCTCATTGACCTGCTCGTCCCGACACGCCCCGTTACTGAAGCGGAAGTAGATATGGAAGAGGCCCAGAAGAGGATGAGCGAGACCAAGAAGAAGATGAGAAAGCTTCTTTGGGACGGAAAGCTTGACGACAGGGAAGTCGAGATAGAGATAACGGCGAGGAGCCTTCCCATACAGGTGTTCAGCCAGGCGGGAGTCGAGGAGATGGACCCCGGAATCTCAGAGATGCTCGGCAGCCTCATGCCCAAAAAATCGAAGGTAAGAAAGGTCAAGGTGCCCGAGGCCATGGACATCCTCACCGAGGAGGAAGCCCGAAAGCTAATAGACATGGACAAGGTTACCCAGCTGGCCCTCGAGAGAACCGAGAACTCGGGGATAATCTTCATAGACGAGATAGACAAGGTCGCCGGGAAAAACGGCGTCTCGGGCCCCGATGTTTCAAGAGAGGGAGTGCAGAGAGATCTTCTCCCCATAATCGAGGGGAGCAGCGTCACCACGAAGCACGGGATGGTCAGAACCGACCACATACTTTTCATCGGAGCGGGGGCGTTTCACGTCTCAAAGCCTTCCGATCTCATACCTGAGCTTCAGGGACGTTTTCCCATAAGAGTGGAACTTGAGGCGCTCACCAGAGACGACTTCATACGGATCCTCACCGAACCCAAAAACGCGCTCATAAAGCAGTACACCGAGCTTATGAGGACCGAGGACATAAAACTCTCTTTCACTGACGAGGCGATAGAGAAAATAGCCGAAACCGCGGCTGAGGTTAACAGCTCCACCGAGAACATAGGGGCAAGGAGGCTTCACACCGTTCTTGAGAAGCTGCTTGACGAAATCTCCTTTAACGCTCCCGACATGAAAGAGAAGAAATTCACCATAGACAAAAGCTATGTTGAGGAGAAAATAGCCGACATCGTCAAGGACAGGGACCTAAGCAGGTACATACTCTGAATTTATCTTCTATAGAACCAAACCCAGTCTTTTTACACAGAAGGATGTTTTGTCCGTCCGTTGAAAACCTCAAAATCAGTAGAGCATATCTGAACTCCTGCATCAAATGATGAGAGCAGTCTCAGGTTTTCCGAATCAGAGCGGCAATATTTCTTTCCCTTGTCCGACCCTGATTCTGAACTTCTCCGATGATCGAGTTCCAGTATTTGCTTTTTTCTCATTTTCCATTATTGTTTACCTATCTGGTAAACATAATTAAAAAGCAAATGGCCCGGCAGACCAGTAAGAATTGGTTGCCATCCTCGATCTGGATTCCTATGGATGGACATAAGTTTTCTGAACTCAAACCTGAAAAAGTTATGTGAGGACCAAAAATACGCGAACAGAAAACTCGGGAGCGCATCGTCCAAGAAATTAAGGACTCGGCTAAGAAACCTAAAAGTGGCGGTAAAGCTTGGGGAAATCCCAGTTGGTAATCCACACCCCTTGAAGGGGGACCGGACCGGACAATTCGCCTTGAATTTAGCTGAAGGGCGTCGTTTGGTGTTTGAGGCGTTTGATGGTCCTATACCGTTGAACCCGGACGGGAGCGTGGAATGGAGAGAGGTTAGGTCAATACGAATTGTATTCATCGGAGACTATCATGACTGAAAATCTTGATCGGTTTGAGCCGAAATGGATGTCACCACCTGGAGATACCATTCTGGACATCTTGGAAGAAAAAAGCTGGACCCAGTCCGAATTCGCACACCGTGCCGGATACACGGCAAAACACGTAAGCCAGTTAATACGCGGCAAAGCCACAATTACGGAAGATACCGCGCTTAGGTTGGAGCGGGTTCTGGGTGGAAGCGCGAGATTCTGGCTAGCTCTGGAGGCGGAGCACCGTGAGGAAATAGCCCGCGCAGAAGAAACCAAACAGCTTGAGGGTCAGGTCGAATGGCTGAAGCAACTTCCGCTCAAGCAAATGGTCGACTTCGGGTGGATAAAGAAATACTCGAAAAAAACTGATCAGGTTCTTGAGTGTCTGAAGTATTTCGGCGTCGCCTCGGTGTCCGAATGGCGGTCAGAATACCCCGCACCTTTAGAACTGGCTGCTTTTAAATCTTCGGGAAAATTCGAAAAGAAACGCGGTTCTGTGGCGGCCTGGCTGCGCAGGGGGGAGCAGGTAGCGGAGCAGCGTTCATGCAAGAAATACAACAAGCAGGGTTTTACCGAGCAACTGCTGAATCTCCGCAAACTTACAAATGAAACTGACCCTAATACATTCATCCCGCAGTTGATCAATACATGTGCCGATGTCGGCGTTGTTGTTGTGTTCGAGCCAGCACCTATCGGGTGCCCAGCTACCGGCGCAACGCGATGGCTGGCTCCGGACAAAGCCCTAATAATGCTCAGTCTGCGACATAAAACCAACGATCACCTGTGGTTCGCGTTTTTCCATGAAGCCGCTCACATACTTATTCACGGGAAAAGGAAGAAATTCCTTGAAATTAACGGTGACGAAACCAAGAGTGAACGAGAGGCAGATGAGTTCGCCAGCAACTTCCTGATCCCGAAAGAAAAAGCGAAGGACCTTCTTTTCCTTGAACGTACCGCAACAGCCATAAAGGCGTTTGCCGATGAAGTCGGGGTAGCACCCGGTATCGTCGTCGGTCGAATGCAGCACGAGGGATATTTGGCTATGAACTATCTGAATAGGTTGAAAGTGCGCTACGCGTGGAGAACCAACCAGAGCTAGCCTCAAAAGCCTGTCATCAGCGCGGCTTCCTGTCGGAGCATCTTGCGAATTCTCTTCCGTGCTTTTCTGGTTATCTATTCGTTGGAGACTATCATGACTGAAAATCTTGATCGGTTTGAACCAAAATGGCCACATCCGCCCCCCGGAGATACGATTCTTGACATTCTTGAGGGAAAAAACCTGACCTTGAAAAAATTCACACGCTGTACAGGTTACACGATAAAGCACGTAAACCGGGTTATACGAGGTGAGTCGGCGATCACGGGAAATACCGCACTCCTGCTGGATAAGGTCCTGAGAGGAAGTGCAGAGTTTTGGCTTTCAAAAGAGGCAGATTACCGTAAGACAAAAACACGTTTTGAAGAAAACCAAAAACCGCGAAACAAGAGCCTCTGACAATTCACGAAAAAAACAGAAGTTTTTGTCTGGTGACAGACGAGGCGGAACCCCTTTTTTCAGGATAATCAACCCAAGAGTTCTTGGTTCCCGCAAAGCCCTTTTTTAAGCTGCGAAACTCCTTTGCACATCCTTATTCTCGGCACAAACTAATACAACCTATTCAGGAGAATACTTTCTTTTCCCTGCTTCAAATCAGTGGGAAAATCATGCCGAAAAACCCTTTGTCATAATCCTCGCTTTTGGTTAGATTCTTCGGGGAAAGGTCCTTGAAACCGATATGAACTTTAAAAACTACGACACGGAAGGTTTTTACGACGAGGTATTCAAGGATAACGCCACCCCGCATGAGTGGACCCGTTTTCTGACCGACAGGATAGAAAGCCTCTCAGACGGAGAGCTGATCGAGAGGCAGAAAGCGGCCGAGATGAACCTGTTCGAGATGGGGGTCACCTTCACTCTCTACTCAGAAGAAAAGAAAGGTGCGGAGGAGAACATCTTCCCCTTCGACATAATTCCTAGGATAGTTTCGGCCGAGGACTGGGAACTCATAGAAAGGGGCCTCAAGCAGAGAATCCACGCCCTTAACCTCTTCATAGACGATATATACAATGACCGCAAAATCCTGAGGGACAAGGTCGTGCCCAAGGAGCTAATCCTCTCAAGCAGGGAGTTTCGCCTTGACTGCGTCGGGTTTTCCCCGCCTAAGAAAATCTGGTGCCATATCACGGGAACGGACCTCATAAGACATTCGGACGGAAATTTCTACATCCTCGAAGACAACCTGCGTTCCCCCTCCGGAGTCTCCTACGTGCTTGAGAACCGCGAACTTCTGAAGCGCACGTTTCCCAAGGTGTTCGGCACAGTTGAGATAATGCCAATAAGCGATTACGGGCTCCACCTCCATGACACCCTCCAGTACCTGCTCTCTGACAGAACGGCCAACCCCAAGGTGGTGCTTCTCACCCCGGGGGTCCATAACTCGGCATACTTCGAGCACTCGTTTCTCGCAAAGGAGATGGGAATAGAACTTGTCGAGGGAAGGGATCTCATGGTGGTTGAGAACTTCGTTTACTTAAAGACCACTAGGGGGCTTGAAAAAGTGGACGTCATATACAGAAGGATAGATGATAACTTCCTCGATCCTCAGGTGTTCCGCGCGGATTCAGTGCTTGGAGTTCCGGGGCTTTTCAGCGCGTACAAGGCCGGGAACGTCGCAATAGCCAACGCCCCCGGAGGAGGAGTGGCCGACGACAAGATAATATACGCCTACGTTGAGAAGATAATAAAGTACTACCTGGGAGAAGATCCCATAATTCCGAACGTGCCGACGTATATCTGTGAAGAGGATGAGGCCAGAAAATACGTGCTCGACAATATAGAGGAACTGGTCGTAAAGCCCGCGAACGAATCTGGAGGATACGGGATAGTGTTCGGGCCCAAGGCGACGAAAGAGGAGCTAGCCCAAGCCAAAAAGAACATAAAGGCGGACCCCAGAAACTACATAGCCCAGAAGACCATGTCCCTCTCCCGGGCTCCCGTGATAGCGGACGATCACTTCGAGGGACGCCATGTCGATCTGAGACCCTTCATTCTCTACGGAAAAGAAATATTCGTCCTGCCAGGAGGTCTGACTAGGGTGGCGCTGCGCAAAGGTTCGATGATAGTTAATTCGTCTCAGGGCGGGGGAAGCAAGGACACCTGGGTGCTTGCTCCCGAAAAGAACGCCGGGGGCAGAGGAGGCAGAAAATCCTAAGTCGCGTCGCAGAATCTATATACTGGATGAGCCGCTACGCCGAGCGCGCCGGGAACACCGCGAGGCTTATAAGCGTAAACCTAGGCCTCGCCATTGACACCCATGACTCCGTTGAACAGGAATGGGACCCCATAGTAAAGGTGACGGGGGACATGGAGCTTTTCAGGAGCCTCTATGACAGCACTACCCGGGAGAACGTAATAAACTTCATGGTCCTTGACCGCAACAACCCGAACTCCATCATCTCCTGCGTTAACTGCGCCCGGGAGAACGCAAGTTCCGTGAGGGAGATAATTTCCTCTGAGATGTGGCTTCTCATAAACCGTTTCTACCACAGGCTGAACAGCGACGAGGCCAAGCAGAAGCTGCTCGACAATCCCGGCAAGTTCTGCGAAGTGGCAAAAGTGCAGAGCCTTCTTTTTCACGGGTCCGGATACATAAGCATATCCCACGGCGAGGCATGGCACTTCTCGGAACTCGGAAAGCAGATGGAACGGGCCGACAATACTTCCAGGATCCTCGACGTCAAGTACTACACACTGCTTCCCAAGGCGGAACTCGTGGGAACGTCGATAGACAACATGCAGTGGATAGCGCTTCTTAAATCGACAAGCGCCCTTGAAACCTACAAAGCAAAGCACCAGCAGATATCCATAGGCAATGTGCTTGATTTTCTCATCCTTGATAACCAGTTTCCCCGCTCGATAATCTACTGCGTCGCGCAGGCCGACGAGTCGCTTCACTGCATATCCAACAGCCCGACCGGTTCCTATAACAACGAAACCGAAAAAGAGATGGGAAAACTTCTGTCGGACCTTCGGTTCATAAGCGTCGGGGAAATAATACAGCGCGGAATGCACGAGTACTTAAGCAGTTTCCAGTCTCACATAAACGAGGTCGGAAACTGTATACACGACGATTATTTCAGCTACAGCATAGCAGACAGTGCCCTTCGGGGCTTTGACGATATATAGTAAGGGAGAAAACAGATGACTTTCTGCGTGGGAATGAAACTCAAAGAAGGAATAATCGGGCTTGCCGACAACCTCATAATAACGGGAAACGAGGCCATACGGGCAAAAAAGGTCACCACTCACAGAGCAGGAGACAACTCGTTTTTCCTAATGACTTCGGGACTTCGCTCCGCCAGGGACAAGACTATTACCTACCTTGACGAGGCCCTAGAGCACTCCCAGGGATCCCTTGACCGCCTCTACAAGGCAGTGAACCTTTTCTCAAGGGAACTTCGAAGGGTAAAAAAAGAAGACGGAGAGGCGCTTTCCGAATCGGGACTTCCCTTCAACATATACTCCATAATAGGCGGGCAGTTTGAAAACGACCCCGAGCCCCAGCTTTTCCTCGTCTATCCCCAGGGAAACTGGATCAACGTGGGAACCACTTCCCCCTACGTTATAATAGGCGAGTCGAAATACGGAAAACCGATAATAAAAAGAACCCTTACTTACGACACCAGCCTTGATACCGCCCTTCGCATCGCATACCTCGCATTTGATTCAAGCCGCATAAACGCCATAGACGTCGATTTTCCGATAGACCTCATAATCTACAGAAACAATTCATTTTCCCTCGAGCAGTACAGGTTCAACGAAAACGAACTGGCGGACATATCCGATTGGTGGCAGGAGAGGCTCAGAAAATCGGCTGAGGAAATGCCCGCCGAATGGGTAAGAAAAATTCTTAACAAAAGCCCGAAAAGTGCTGCTTAGCATAGATCACAACACGACTTACTCCTACGGAAAAAAAGTGGTCCTGGCCCCACACACCGTGAGGCTTCGCCCGAGAGACAACGGGGGGCAGATGACCCATATGTTTTCGCTCAGGACGGATCCCCCCGAAGCGGGAAGAAGCGTGAACTCGGATCTTGACGGAAATACTACCGTTACCCTCTGGTTTACGGGCGAGTCCGACAGCCTCGCAATCGATACCAGTTGCGTAGTCGAAACGCTTCGGGAAAACCCTTTTGACTTTATAGTTTCCGACGTAAGATTCCTTGATCTGCCGATGGAGTACCCCCGCGAGCAGAAGGCAGCCCTTCGCCCTTACCTGACGGTGAGCAAAAAAACGGTCTTAGCGGTCTCGCCGCTTCGCGAAACGATTCTCTCACAGACCATGGGAAAAACTACGGATTTTATTCTCTCGCTCTGCGAGCACATACACGAGAACTTTCCCCACGTTGCGAGGGAACAGGGCGGCCCCTGGTCCGCGGAGAGAACCCTGAGGGAAAAAAGGGGGTCCTGCAGGGACCTCGTGGAGCTTTTCGTGGCCGTATGCCGCTCGGTGGGTCTTGCGTGCAGGCACGTAAGCGGTTATGCGCTCAGCGCAAGAAGTAGAAAAGGTGACGAGCTTCACGCCTGGGCCGAGGTCTACATACCGGGCGGAGGATGGAGAGGCTATGATCCTTCTTCAGGTCTTGCGGTTTCAGACCGCCATGTCGCCGTCGCAAGCGGCCCCACCCATGGTCTCATCGCCCCCGTTTCAGGAAGTTTCTACGGGGACGGAGTTGAAGTCGAACTCCGGTTCCGTGTAAGGGTAAAAAAGACGGGGAAACGGGAGAAAAAAGCCTTGGGGCTTCTCTAGACGACACGAGGAACTTCAACAAAAAATTAGTCTGTTTTTACTGTCCACTCCACATGAACAGTACAGGCGGAGAGCAATATCTGCCTCACTGTTATTTTTGAATCCGATCTATCAAGAGAAACCTGTGCTGCAACATTGTGTTCTTTGTACGGACAGTCAACTACTGGCCCATCAGAGTTGAATGCGGCAACAGGAACCTTTTGTAGCGATGAGAATATAGCTGTTGGAATTTCAACGAGTTGATACATTGACGGGATGCTCTGCCCTTTACGAAATGCGCGTAACATCATAATTGAATCTACCGCTGCCTGATATTCACGGAACAGGGCAAGTGTTCTGTTCCTACGTTTTCTTGCCGTACGCATATCCTGTATCCATGCTGCTTCGGTCAGCTTTGAGATGTGTACGGAGGTGCGAGAAAGTCTTTGTGCAGCCGTAGATTTCAATGAAAGCTTTTGCACCGGAAGGTGGCTGTTCTTAATTTCGATGTCGACAAACCTTTTGGTCTCTGAAAAATAACCTCCTACATTCCATCCTGAAGATTCACAAGCATTACGGAAAACTGCTTCGAAGCTCTTTTGAGCAAGAGGTTCCCTAGTAGTTCCATGATGAACGGATAATGCTAAGCCGAAATACTCAATCCATTCGGCAGGCAACCAAGTACCTTGCTGATTTACTGTCGCCTGCGGAGGTTCAGACAAAGAATCCACAATTCTAGAAACGAACAGGATCGCTGTTGGTGACAGTGATTCGAGCTTTTCTTTGAGTTCAGCGAGTGTCACCAATTTTCGAGCCTGCGTTCTATCAGATCAATAAAGGTTGATTTTAATTCAATTCCGGCCCATTTCCTCCCCAGATTCTGCGCGACCAGCAAGGTTGTACCTGAACCTGCATAAGGATCCAACACAAAATCACCAACTCTGCTTGTAATCTGCACGCAACGTTGTGCTAGGGCCGCTGGCATTACCGCTGGATGGCTGTCTGCATCCCCATTATTTTTTCTTTGAGGTTCCGTAGCTATATCCCATGTTGTCCGCAGTCGACGGCCATTTATCCCACGAACCGCATCTATGTCGTAATAATAGTCCTGGTTCTTTGAAAGCAGAAAAATGGTTTCATGAGCTTTTGTAGGGCGATCGCGGACAGATTCAGGATAGGCATTTGGCTTGTTCCAGATGACTTCGGACCGCAACCACCAGCCAGCATCCTGAAGAGCAAAAGCCAATCTCCAAGGAAGTCCAATCAGGTCCTTCGGCTTTAATCCGTCTGGAGTTGCAGGACGCACAGACATCGCACGTGCCCAACTTTTTCTGTCTGGAGCACGATATCGTCGATTCCCAGACGTGTAAGCATCTCCAATATTTAACCATACAGTTCCGTCTTTTTTGAGAATCCGTCGAATTTCATCAAAAGTTTTCACTATTCTGCTGATGTAATCCTCAAGAATTTCGTCGCATCCGGTCTGTTGATCGACATCATAATCTCTAAGGGACCAGTATGGTGGTGACGTTACTACTGTCTGAACACTTTCATACGGCAAGAGTCTCAACGCATCTTTTGCGTCACCTTGGATAAGCACCGATTGAGAAAGTGTATCTACCGGTTCGTCAGTTGTTCTAATCAAACGAAAATTTTTTGAGCTTGAAGAGGTTTTGTTATCATACTGATCGACAGAAACATCTGCTCTGCCGGAGTTGTCGTCTATAAGTACAAGCTGTATACGATCGTCGCTCATTGGTGTTGAACCCAGATAATGGTGTTTGCAGACCAGCAAAGATTTGATACGGTTCATTACTCAACTTTGGCGATTGCGTTCCTAGATCTGCACAAACTTATCTTCCACTGAGTATTCTAACAAATAAGGGTCTGTAATCCCAATTTCATTCAGCAAAATTGCATATTATTCCGAGGCCCTTCTCTGAATTTTGCAACTATTTTCGGATTGACATTCATGATTATTCACACGGAATTCGAAAATCACGATAATTTGCCTGATATTCAAGTCTTCGCCGTTTGCAGGGATTTGTCAGTTGCGGGAATATACAACTGGAACTTTATAGATGCCGATCCGGTGCTTCGGCAATGACTTTCGCATGAACAAAACATAACAATATAAGGACAAAACTTCCACGGCAAACACTCCTTAAAAGCCGTGCAATTACGACTCAATTCATGCTATAATAGGAATTCTGGAGGAAGGCTAAAAAAGCCAACGGGCCGTAACAGCAATTCAGGTTGTTCTATCGAAAAAAAAGGGGAGGGCATCTCAATGATTCGCAGAAAATTTAAATCCAGATTAAAAACGCTCTTGGGAACTTTCGCCGTGGGCACAGTTCTTACTCTTATAAGCGGCGTCTCTGCAAACGCTCAGGATGCGTTCGGCGTAAGCAGCGTTTTGCTTGAAAAGATCACGGTCACGGCGCGAAAGCGGGAGGAACTGATTCAGAACGTTCCGCTCTCGGTAACGCATTTCAGCTCCGAAGAGATTGACACCCTTAAGGTAAGGAACCTTGAAAGTCTGGCTGTAAAGATGCCCAACGTCGCGCTTGACGACATCGGCACCGTGGGAGGAATCGCCAACTTTTCCATTCGCGGGCTCGGGATAAACAGCTCCATACCGTCCGTTGACCCGACCGTGGGAGTGTTCGTCGACGGCGTGTATTTCGGGGCCAATATCGGCGGCGCCCTGTTCGACACGCTTGATATCGAGAGCATCGAGGTGCTTAGAGGTCCGCAGGGAACGCTTTTCGGGCGTAACGTGACCGGGGGCGCGATACTCATTAACACGAAGAAACCCGGAGACACTCTGGAGGTGTCCTTTCGCACCTCTTTTGAGGGGGGAGGAGAGAGCCTCAACAGCTACTACATGGGCACGGTGGGAGGCCCTCTGGGCGAAACCGTTAGCGCCAGGATAACCGCGTACACAAATCAGGATAACGGCTGGTTCAAGAACCTCCACACCGGCAAAGCTTTCGGAGATTTAGACGTCCGAATGGTGCGGCCGGTGCTCGTCTGGGAGCCCACAGACGACCTGAACCTGGTACTCCGATACCAGTACGATAGCATCGACGGCGACGGCCCCGCGGCGCAGAACCACACAAACGGATTCGGCGTCTCAAACGCGGCGGCTAACTTTGACCGGGACAGCCACGACTTCAGCATCAATAATGAAGGCAAAAGAGAAAACGAAGCTCATTTTTTCAGCGCCCAGGCGGACTGGGACGTGGGTTTCGGCAACGGCACGATAACAAACATTTTCGGCTGGCGCGATTCAGAAACCTTCTCGGCAGTTGATCTCGACGCCTCGCCGCTTGAACTAATGAGCGCGCAGGCATGGAGCAATTACAGGCAGTGGAGTAACGAACTGCGTTACACGGGCAGGTTTTTTGAAAGACTCAATGCGACTACGGGAGTCTATTACTTCAGCAACAAGATCAACTACCACGAGCACCGCTCTCTTCTTACCGCCGCTATTGCGGCATCGGGTCTTCCCTTCCCACCAGGGACGGACGTGTCCCAGTTCGGAGGCGGAAACTACGACGTTGAAACTCTGGGCCTCTTCCTCTCTCTGGACTATGATCTCACAAGCCAGCTGACGCTCACCGCGGGTACGCGGTACACGCGTGACAAAAGAAAGGGCGAAATAGCTTTGATTCCCACCAGCAGTCCCCTTGCGCCGCTACCGTCTTGCAATATCGTTGAAGGTCCCGCCTGCGAATTTGATTTCATAGATGAGGAGACATGGCACAGCTGGTCGCCTAAGCTCGGCGCCACTTATTACATAAGCGGCGAAGCCAACGTTTACGGACACTGGACCAGAGGATTTCGCTCCGGAGGCTACAATCTCCGTAACCTCTCGCCCGTCCACTCCCCGGGACCGTACGATGAAGAGACGATCGACAGCTTCGAGGCCGGATTCAAGGTCACAAAAGACCGCGGCCGTCTATACGGAGCAGCCTTCTACAACATGATTGATGACATGCAAAGGGAAATTAACTTTCCCGATCCAGCACTCGGTATAGTTCAGTTGATCGACAACACCGCCGATGTTGAAACCTACGGCTTTGAGCTTGACGGCCTGTTCGCCATAGCGGAGAACCTGTTCCTGATCGGTTCCGTAGGGTACGTCAATCCCGAGTACACCAAAGTAAAACATGACCTTAATAGAGACGAGACTCTTGACGTAAAAGACCTAGCTTTAGAGCTTCCCCGCGCCGCGAAGTGGACTTACAGCGTGGGACTTACCCACAACACGGGAGCAGCCAGCTGGGGGCGGATGACGTCCCGAATAAGCTACGCTTATCGTGACAAGTCATACTTCACCGATGACAACAGGGGCTATATCCTGGAGCAGAACATACTTGACGCCGGGATTGACATCATTCCCGCAAACGGCCGGTTCTCAATCGGCCTTTACGGCAAGAACATGCTTGACGAAGTCAAGCATGGGGGCGACAGCACGCTGCCCAGCATCTTGGGCGCTTCACCTCTGTCGGCACCTCTTGGCGGAACGTTCTCACCGCTTGCAAAAGGCAGAATCTTCGGAGTTCAGCTGACCTACCGGCACAAGAGCTGACGCACCGGCAATTGTGCCTCTGGGCGATTATGAGTGGCCGCAGTCGCGGTGGGTGAAATGAGAATTCCTAGGCGGAAATCCCTTCTCCATCCCTGAGACGTTCTTGCGTCTTTAGGAGATTTTTCAATCCCGGGTACTGCTGTCTTCTTTTCAGCCCCGAAACCCAAATTCTCATATATGATTATCCTTGGGTGTTGTAATAAAAACCCCGGTTGCTATATAATGTTTTTTTCGCAGAAAGGAGTTTTTCATGAACAGTTCAGCCCAAAGGGCGGAAATACTGGTCGAGGCCCTGCCCTACATAGAGGCGTTTCACGGCAAAACCGTCGTGGTCAAGTACGGCGGAAGCATAGCCAGGGCGGATCTTTCGAATTTCGTGCGCGACCTCACACTGATGAAGTACGTCGGGATAAAACCGGTAGTAGTGCACGGAGGAGGACCCCAGATCCAGGAGCATCTCGACACTCTGGGAATAAAATCCGACTTCATAGCAGGACTCCGCGTTACCAGCAGAGAGGTAATGGAAGTGGTCGAGATGGTGCTAGTCGGAAAGATAAACCAGCAGATCGTAACGTCGATAAACCGCCACCAGATGGGAACGGTGGGGCTCTCGGGCAAGGAAGGAAAGCTTATAAAGGCTAAAAAGTTCGACCTTCAAAAATTCGCCGCCGGACATGGTATAGATATTCCCGAGAACGCGGACCTCGGCTATGTGGGCGAAGTTCACGAAATAAATCCCGAGGTGATCAGGACGCTCGAAGGCGAGAATATCATTCCGATTATAGCTCCCATAGGGTGCGGGGAGGACGGAACCACCTACAACATAAACGCGGACCACGTAGCGGGGAAGATAGCGGGAGCGCTTCGCGCCGCAAAGCTCATACTGCTGACCAATGTTGACGGCATCCTGGACAAGAAAGGAAAGCTCATATCCTCCGTGACTAAAAAGCAGGCCGAGAAACTTATCAGGAACGGAACGATAAACAGCGGAATGATTCCCAAGGTAATGTGCGCGCTTGAGGCTCTGGAAGAAGGGGTCAGCAAGGTGCACATAATAAACGGGGGAGTAAAAAGGGCTCTCATACTTGAGCTTCTTACCGATCTGGGAATAGGGACGGAGATAACTCTTTGAGGCCAGGGAAAATGGAAGACCCGCGGGGAAAATACCTGATGGAGACCTACAGCCGTCTTCCCATAACGATGCGGAAGGGAAGCGGTTCGTGGCTCTGGGATACGGAGGGGAAAAAGTATCTTGACTACACGACCGGGATAGCCGTTAACAACCTCGGGCACTGTCACCCCAGAATCACGGACGCCATAACATCCCAGGCCACCACTCTGATCCACACCTCAAACCTCTTTAACATAGAGAACCAGAGCGCACTCTCCGAGATGCTCGTTTCAAACTCGTTTGCGGACAGGGTGTTTTTCTGTAACAGCGGAACCGAAGCAGTTGAAGGCTCGATAAAGCTCGCCAGGAGATGGGGAGCGCAAAACGGCGGAAGATTCGCGATCATTTCAACCGAAGGAGCTTTTCACGGAAGGACTTTCGGGGCGCTTAGCGCCACGGGGTCTGAAAAATACAGGGAGGGGTTTTCCCCTTTCCTTGAGGGATTCCACTTCGCTCCCTACGCTGATCCCGACGCGATTACCCGCCTGGCCGCCGAGACAAACCCCTGCGCGGTCATTCTCGAGCCGGTGCAGGGAGAAAACGGAGTCATCGTTCCGCCCCCAGGATACCTAAGGCAGGTAAGGGAAATCTGCGGGAAAAGCGACATGCTGCTCATACTTGATGAGATCCAGGTCGGGATGGGAAGGACGGGAAAACTGTTTGCCTACGAGCACGAAGAGATAAAGCCCGACATAGTGGCACTAGCAAAGGCCCTCGGCGGCGGGGTGCCGTGCGGAGCGGTTCTGGCTACAGAGGAGGTGGCAAAGCACTTCACCCCCGG
Organism: Candidatus Dadabacteria bacterium; assembly: GCA_022826905.1. Lineage (GTDB taxonomy): Bacteria > Desulfobacterota_D > UBA1144 > Nemesobacterales > Nemesobacteraceae > Nemesobacter. Next base: position 32,767 of record JAJDUA010000009.1, on the reverse strand, counting down.
GGCACACGGAAGCACTTTCGGCGGAAATCCCCTGGCTGCGGGAGCGGCCTGCGCCGCGATGGAAACGATACTTCGAGAAAACCTGGTCGAAAGAGCGGGAGAACTCGGTGACTACTTTCTCGACAGGCTTGAAGACGTCCGGGGAAAATATCCCGAGTACATAAGTGAGGTAAGGGGAAAGGGGCTTATAATCGGGGTTGAATTCTCAGACAGGACCTTCGCGCGGGACTGTTTTTCGGTTTCAGTTAAAAACGGGCTTCTAGTTATACTTACCGTCGAGCGCGTGTTTCGGATTCTTCCTCCGCTTAACACGAACGAGGAAGAGGTTGACTTTGCCGTCGCCGTAATAACAAAATCCATCGAGGAGGTAGCTTCAAGTGGGTAGGAATCTTCTTGCCGTCTCAGAACTTGAAAAAGACGAGATCAGGGAAATGATCCGCCGCGCCGGCGAATTGAAGGAACTCAAAAAACAAGGCGAGAGTCCAAAAAGCCTCAAAGGCATGTCGGTGGGTCTTCTTTTTGAAAAACAGTCGACCAGAACAAGGCTTTCCTTCGAGGCAGGCCTTTTCGATCTGGGCGCTCAGGCGATTTACATGAATCCAGAGGATACCCAGCTCGGAAGAGGGGAAACCATAGCCGACACGGCGAAGATCCTCTCTTCCTACCTTGACGGGATAATAATAAGAACCTACGGACAGGAAAAAGCCTCGGAACTCGCGGAGAACTCGACAGTCCCCGTGATAAACGCCCTTACAGACCTTGAACATCCAACGCAGATAATCTCCGATCTCTTTTCAATCTCGGAGCAGGGAATAAATCCCGAGAAGTTTAAGCTTGCCTTTCTCGGCGACGGAAACAATATCGCCAACTCCTTCGTGGCCGCCTCCGCGATAATGGGCTTTGACCTTTCGGTTGCGGTTCCCCCGGGGCATGAGCCCAACCCGATGATTATGGACGAGGCCTCGGAACTCGGAAACTCGGAAATTGAAGTTACCTACGATCCCGCCTCCGCGGTAAGAGATGCCGAAGTGATCTATACCGACGTCTGGGTAAGCATGGGTGAAGAGGGAAAGGGCACCGAGGTTTTCAGCCCCTTTCAGGTAAACGAAAAACTTCTTTCCTTCTGCCGCAAAAAAACCCTTATAATGCACTGTCTTCCGGCTCACAGAGGAGAAGAGATAACCGCAGGAGTAATGGACGGTCCCAGCTGCATCGCCTTCACTCAGGCTGAGAACAAGCTTCACGCGGGAAAGGCCATACTTGAATTCTGCCTTCTTGATTAGCCAACGCGGACTCGGTTCCGCCGCATTCGGCCGGGAAAATCAACACTCACGATTGAATCCAGCGTTTGACCGGCTGTGATAAAAACTCCTCGACCGCGATCCCATCTCCCCCCACCAGAAGTTTTCGTACCGACGGGAATTTTCTCTCAAAAGCAGCCATTCCGGGCAACGAATCGGCCGACCGACCGCTTTTCACTTCAATAGCGGTCAATACATCTCCCGCGCGCACGATGAAATCCACTTCCCGGCTACGCTCCCGCCAATAAAAAACCTCGCACGTGCCGCTGGCTTGCGCGTTAACCAAATGAGCCCCGACCGCACTTTCGACAAGTCTTCCCCAGAACTGTCTGTCCGCAAGCGCCTGTGCCATGGTAAACGGGGAAGTGGCTGTTATAAGTGCGGTATTTAGAACTTGCAGCTTTGGGATGGAATTTCTCTGCCTCACCTTGGCGCCTGAGTATTTCCCCAAGCAAGTGAGCATCCCTACCGCTCCGAGTAGATCAAGGTAGTGGGCAAGCGTGACGGTGTTGCCTCTGTCTTGCAACTGTCCGAGCATCTTAGTGTAGGAAAGGATCTGTCCCGAATACGTGCAGCCGAGTTCCAGCAGCCGTCGTAGAAGTGCCGGCTTATCCACTCGAGAGAGAAGCAACACCTCTCGCGAAATGGTCGTTTCAATAAGAGAGTCACGTATGTAGCACTTCCACCGGTCTGAATCTCCCACTAACTGCGAGGCCCCTGGATAAGCCCCGTAGAACAGATACTGGTCAAGCGTAAAGTCAAAAGCTTCTTGCATTTCAGAAAAACTCCAGTGTGGCAGGTGGAGAAGTTCGAAACGGCCCGCAAGACTTTCGGTCAAGCCGCGCCCAAGTGCAAGCGGAGCCGACCCTAGAAGTACCACCTTGAGGTTGCGGCGTTTTCTCGAGTCTTCATCCCAGAGATACTTAATCATTTCCGCCCAGTGTGACACCTTCTGCACCTCGTCCAGAATGAGAATAGCCCCCTCTCCCCCTGACTCGGACTCAAGCAGTCGCGCCGCTTCCCACTGTTGCTCGATCCACTGCACGCCGCGTAACGTGGGCACATCGGCGCTAGCAAAGCTACAGGGCAAACCGATAGACTCCGCCACTTGGGTAACCATAGTGGTTTTACCTACCTGTCGGGCTCCCGAAATGATCTGCAGAAAACCCCGCGGTTCCCGAAGACGGTGGATTAGCTCTTTTGCGTAAGGACGCACAAATGTCTTTTTACTCATAGCAATGAGTTATTTTACTTAATATATCTAGTAAATAGAAGTACCATTTTAAAACAGAGAAAAAATGGCTTCTAAAGTCCGGCTAACGCAGAAACTCCTTTACATTGCGCGCGACCTGTTTCGTCATGCCCTTTATGGAGGCAAGTTCCTCGGTGGTGGCCCCTTTTATTTTCTCCACGCTTCCGAAGTGATTAAGAAGCAGGAGTTTTCTCTTTTTTCCTATGCCCGGAACGCCGTCCATCTGCGAAGCCAAGGTCTTGCCTTTCCTCAATTCCCTGTGATAGGTGATCGCGAAACGATGCGCCTCGTCCCTTACCCTCATCAGGAAGTAAACGCCCTTTTTGTTTGACGAAAAATCACAGGGCTCTCCCTTTCCGTGCACGTAAATCCTGTCAATCCCGCCTCGGCCCTCGGTTTTCGCTATCGAGGCGAGATCGACCTCGCTTTCCACACCGCAGTCCCGAAGCGCCGCGTAGGCGGCATTCAACTGTCCCTTCCCCCCGTCTATAAGCATGAGATCCGGGAGATCCCAGTTATCATCCCCTGCCCGAAGAGCTCTCCTGTAGACGACCTCGTACATCGACCGGAAATCATCCTGGCCCGAGGTGGCCGTGATCCTGTACCTTCTGTACCTCTCCCGCTCAGGCTTTGCGTTTCGGAATCTCACTAGCGAAGCGACCGTCTGGTGCCCCTGGATGTTAGAGATGTCGAAGCACTCTATGGCATAAGGAACCCGCTTTATCCCGGCCGACTTTCTTATGCCTCGAAGAAGCGTGCCCTGCTTGGCCCTCTCCTCGGCTTTTCTCGCAAAACTCTCCCGCGCGTTTTTCATCGCAAAGCGGATGAGCTCGCTCTTAGTGCCCCTCCGGGGAATCTCGACGTAAACCCGCTTTCCCTTTTTCTCGGTAAGCCATTCCGAGTACCCCTCGCGATCCCTTATGGAAAGAGGCAGGAGAACTCTCTTTGGAATATAGTGATCAGAGAAATAAAATCTGCCGAGAAATTCCCTAACGCATTCCGCCTCATCGCCGTGGGGGCTTTTTACGGAAAAATCGAGCTTGTCGACCACGGAGCCGCCCCTTGAGAGCAGGACGGTAAATTCATAGTGCTCCGAGTCCCTGTAAAACCCCACTATGTCCATGTCTTCAAACCTCGAGGAAGTAACCTTCTCTATCTCGGCGTTTTCCTTCAGGCTTACAAGCTGATCCCTGTAGTAGGCGGCGTTTTCATACCTTCCCTCCTCTGAGGCTCTCTCCATCATCTCCCTGATCATTCTCACCAGTTTTTTTCTCTCGCCCCGAAGGAACGACGCGGCCTGGCTTACGAGCTCCCCGTAGTCCTCCTCCGAGATCTTGCCCGCGCAGGGGCCCGAGCAAAGCTTCATGAAATAGTTAAGACAAGGGCGGGTGCTGTGCCTTTCGAACTTGCTCTGGGTGCAGTCCCTTAGAGGAAAAAGCCTGTGGACGAGGTTTACTGTGTTCTTAAGAAACTTCCCCGAGGCGAACGGACCGAAATAAAGCGCCCCGTCGTCCCGTATTCTCCTTGTGCGCGAAAGCCTGGGGAACCTCTCTCCCACCGAGAGGCGAAGAGACGAAAATGTCTTGTCGTCCTTAAGACGTATGTTGTACTTCGGTTTGTGACGCTTTATAAGGGAATTCTCGATGAAAAGGGCTTCGCTTTCCCCCTCGGTCACCACGTAGTCGATCGAGTCGACTTCCCTTACCAGATACGGTATCTGCCCCCTGTCGCTTCCCCTCTGGAAATAGGACATCACCCGGGCGCGAAGGTTCTTGGCCTTGCCTATGTAGACAGGGGTGCCGCCCGCCCCTTTCATTATGTAAACCCCGGTTGCGGAGGGAAAAGATTCGGAAAGCTCAAGAATTTTTTCGCGCATGAGATGCAAAAAATCAAAAGCCGCTATATGTCAAGATCCAGAAAGTTTTTCAACTCAATCATCTAAATACATTTTAAATGGTTTTGAGAATAATTTTCAGGCTGTAAAGCTACAAAAACAGTACTAAACCAGCGTGAAAATTGTTGGGATTCTGCATTGAAAGGAGGAATTTAGGCGGGACAGCCTTTTAACAATTTGTGGTCTCAAGACATCCGCTGAAATGCTTTATTTGTTTTTTTCAGTTCGATTAAGACCACTAAAATCGTAATCAGCGTATTGATGGCGAGTAGTATCAGATCTATGCGTAAACCCATTATCATTTTCGGTACGAGTCCGAAAAGCGACAGTAAAAACACAACCAAGCTGATAACTGTAACAACTGGGATTACGGAATTGAAGCTTCTTCCTTTGCACAGAATTGCGGTAAGAACCATAGGTGCCATGAGAGCAGTACCCATGAATCCCGACACAGCAAGAGATATAATTCCCTGAGAACTCTTCATAGCAACAACGAAAGAGGCTATGCAAAATACTAGTATAACTAGCTTCACAAAAACAATGGGAGATACTTTTAACTTCCTGCTAAACCTGCCAAGAGCATTGTTAATCTCGGATCCAAGAGCAAAAAACTGAGAGTCAGATGTAGACATAGCCGCCGCCAGAATTCCTATCAAGGCAACGGCACCTATAACAGGATTCTGTTCAAGTATCAGCTTGCCAATGAACTCCGGACCCGTTTTAGCCGGTATTGCAACTGCACCGTATAAACCAATTATAAGCCCCGCTATCAGAAGCAGGAAGGTGAAAGACGCATGCAAAACCGGAATTTTGCGTCTCTCGTTCAAACCCTTCAGAATGCTGAGCCTCGAAGTCAACTGAGGTTGCGACACGGGTAGCAGCACAATTGATATAAATCCCGCAATAAGCCACTGAACGGACAACAACCCCTTAGGACCGGGAGTAGACAACAGTGCAGGTTCCTCCTCCGCTACGGCCTGAACTAACTTTCCAATACCTCCAAAGTTATCCAAAACAATAAATGCCATTATCCATATAACGGTAAACAGTACAATTCCCTGAAGTGAATCACAGTACATAATACCCCTGAGTCCTCCTATGGAAGAGTACAGATACATAAGAAACAGTATAATGACAGCCCAACCCCACTGGGGAACTTCATAGGGAACAACGTGGGCTAGAATGCCCGACGCTCCTTTTATCTGAATTGCTATGTAGGGAACAAGAAATATGACAAGGCCCAGAACATACACGAAAACTCCACGGGAACTAAAAGTTTCACGCAGCAGGTCCGATATGCTCCGAAAATCCGTTGAAGCGATCCTTTCCCTTAATTTGAGTGAGAGCCAAAGCGTGAAAACGGCTAAAGCCATATCGGTAACGCCAAGGAATATCCACGTTCCCACGCCGTGTACGCGGAAGAAATTGGGCATCCCTATCAATATGAATGTACTGTAGAGGGTAGCAAAAAAAGTTAAGAAGCCAATTATAGTTCCAAGACTGCCTCCCGCAAGAAGGAACTGGTACTCATCCCCTTTGTTTTTCCTGTTTCCTATGACAGCGAGGGATATCAACACTGCAAGATATATCAGTGCAACCGCAACAAATGCCATTCCCCTGTTCATGTCTGTTTCTTCCTCTTATATAGGCAGACTACCTTTGGTCACCGGACGTAAGCATTGCCAAAACAAGCAGCACATATATGGAGAGGGATATTCCCAACCCAGCCCAGAGAGTCCTAGGAAGTCCCAGAAAATATGGCTCCGTCACTCCATAGGGGATTACCAGAGGAGTGAAAGACACCGCTGCCAAAATAAATACCGCCACCCCAAAGAATATCCATCGATTCTTGCTATTCATGTCTAAAACACAACTGCCTATTAACGTTAGAATTTCTAAAAAATCTAACCTACTAAATCTACAAGAAAGTGTCAAACAGATTAAGACTAACTATAAAAATTTCTTTATAATCGATACCTGTCAGAAAACTCTTTTTTTGAGCCTCCGACTCTCTATATGTCAAGTTCCTTATCCCTTGTCTCAGGAAGGGTCAGAACTACAAAAGCGGCCGAGATGGCAAAAACCAAACAGTGCAAGGGCGTGGCCGCAACCCTTGATTCCCACCACCTAGCCCACAAGAGGCGGTGCGATGGCCGATATGCCTCTTCCTACAATTGTAGCAGAAACCTTGGGCGGTACCTCTGGCTCTGGTCGGGAATATCTCAGAGAATAGAGATCCGAACCCAGAGTAAAAACCCGTCCCAAAAAACCCTACCAAGGGGCCGAGTATGATAACCTGGGTGAGGGTTGTTGACTGCCCGAAGAAGCAAACCAGCACGGCCATGATCAGAAGGTAGACAATGAAAACCGGTCGCCTGCCGAACCTGTCGCTTATCCAGCCGAAAGAGTTGTATCCCAGGAAAGCTCCGATGTTAAGAGGTACTATCCATATAAACCCATTCATTCCGCCACCTTAACTTGATACTTATATGGCCATGCGTTACGATTTCCAATTGTGATGAAAACCGATACCCTTTACCTTGAGACCTACGGCTGCCAGATGAACGAGTACGACTCGGACAGGATACAAAATGCTCTCGGCGCCAGTGTTACCGAAGACCCCAAAGAGGCCAACATAGTAATCGTAAACACATGCGCCATACGGGAAAAGGCAGACCAGAAGGCCCTCAGCAGCCTTGGGCGCTTCAAGCATCTCAAGGCAAAAAACCCGGAGCTTATAGTAGGGGTATCCGGGTGCGTCGCGCAACTCTACGGAGAGGACCTGATCCGCAGGATACCGCATCTTGATTTCGTGCTCGGACCCCGGGCGATTCCGCAACTCCCACAGCTTATAGAAGAAATAAGGGAGAAGAAATCAAGGCCCGTCGAAACGTCCTTCGACATTCAGGAACCCTTCGACGTTCTTCCCTACCACCAGGAGGGAAAACCCGCGGCATTTGTATCCATACAGCAGGGATGCAACAAAAAATGCGCTTACTGCATAGTGCCCACGGTAAGAGGCTCCGAGGTTAACAGACCCATCGAGGACATCATCGCCGAATCCCGGTACCTTATCGGAAAAGGAGTGAAGGAAATAACCCTCATAGGACAGACGGTAAATTCGTGGAAGCTGGAGGGGGTTAAGTTCGGGGACTTGCTTCGGGTACTCGGGGAGCTTGACGGTCTTGAGAGAATAAGGTTTACGACCTCTTATCCGAGAGACATAACAAAAAAAATGGTGGAGGCAATGGCAGACGTACCCAAGGTATGCCGTCACATTCATCTGCCTGTGCAGTCGGGCTCGGACAAGGTGCTGAGACTCATGAACAGGACCTATACAAGGAGCTGGTACATAGATTCCGTTAAAAGACTCAGGGACGCCATGCCCGACATAGCCGTGTCTTCTGATATAATAGTAGGGTTTCCTGGGGAAACAGAAGACGACTTCGAGCAGACGATGAGCCTTGTCGAAGAAGTGGGATTCGACAGTTCCTTTTCATTTAAGTACTCGCCGCGCCCGGGAACGGTGGGGGAGGAACTTTGGAGATCGGGAGAAAGGGTGGAAGACTCGACGGCAGGCCAGAGGCTCGCGCGCCTTCAGGAATACCAGCGGGCAATTACTCTTGCGAAGAACGCTCAGCAGATAGGCCAATCCGAGCAGGTCTTGGTTGAGGATGCAAGCAGAAACGACTCCTCGTGGCTTTCCGGGAGAACAGAGCACAACAGGATAGTCAATTTCCCAGGAGAACAAGAGCTGATCGGAAAAATGGTGTCCGTAAGGATAACTGAAGGGCTTGCGAATTCGCTTAGAGGACAATATCTGAATTAACACAGGGAGGGAGAAAAATGTTTCTTGAAATGAAGGTTTCCTGTATAGTCGCCGATCCGTTTACTGATATGCCCGTTGTCATTCTGAATGAAGAGGAAGGGGAAAGGAGTCTTCCTCTCTGGGTGGGATTCGAGGAGGCAAGCGCCATAGCAATGGAGATCAAAAAAACTCCGAGACCGAGACCCCTCACCCACGATCTTCTGAAAAACGTAATCGCCGCCACCGGCTATGAGGTCATTGAAATAGAGATCACGGAACTTCGGGAAAACACCTTTTACGCCCGCCTTCGCATCAAAAAAGACGGAGAGGAACTCCTGGTAGACTCCCGCCCGAGCGACGCCATAGCGATAGCGCTCAGAACCGGGTGCCGCATCATGGTCGACGAAGAGGTGCTAAAAGCCGCTCTCAGCGTAAAAATCGGGGATAAGGATCAAAGTGCAGGCGATGTCCTCGAAGACATGTCGGATGAGGATTTCGGCAAGTACAAGATGTGATCACCGGTTGCGGAGCATATAGTCCTCAAGGAATTCTCTGTCTCCCTCGATCACGTCGAAAACCTCCCCACAGCGTTCACACTCTATGTTGATCTGCTTCGGCGGGTAGCTTATCCCGCAACTCATCACGAACCAACCGAAAAAAGAGTATCTCTGTCTCGGAACCACCCACGGATCCCCGACGGAGTACCCGCAGGCGCAGACCCTTGAGTCCCGTGCGTGAGTGCTCATCCGTAAACCATGCGGGCACAGACCCTCACCCGCACTTTAGACGTCGTGGTAACCCTCTTCTCCGTGATCCGTTATGTCAAGACCTTGGCTCTCCTCATCCTCATTGACCCTGAGCCCGACAAGCATGTCAACAACCTTGAGCACTATATAGCTTACTACAGCAGTGTATACGATGGCGAATACTCCTCCATAGAGCTGAATGCCGAGCTGCGCGCCTATGTCTAGATCCACAATCGAACCGCCGTAAGCGGTTGAAGCGAATATCCCGGCAAGCACAATTCCTACAAACCCGCCGACTCCGTGAACTCCCACGACGTCAAGCGCGTCATCATACCTGAAATAAAACTTGATGTAGGTCGCTGCTATGTAGGCCAGAACAGAAGATACGGCCCCTATCGCTATCGCCCCCATCGGTCCCACGGTGCCCGAGGCGGGTGTTATGGCCGCAAGACCAGCGATAGCTCCAGTCGCAAAACCCAAAGCGCTGGGCTTGCCTGACCTCACGTTTTCAATGAATATCCAGACAAGGGCGGCAACGCAAGGAGAAATCTGGGTTACCACGACCGCCATGGCCGCCTGCCCACCGGCCGCAAGGGCGCTTCCCCCATTAAATCCGAACCATCCGACCCAGAGCATCGCGGTACCTATCATTGTAAGAGTAAGGTTGTGTGGAAGCGGGAGTTGCCTTGGGTAGCCTCTTCTGGCCCCGACCAGTATCGCTGCCACAAGGGCCGCGGTACCCGCCGTAATATGGACAACTATTCCGCCTGCAAAGTCAATTACTCCCATGTCTCCAAAGTAGGAGCCCTCTCCTCCCCAGACCATGTGTGCGATCGGGAAGTAGCAGAATACCACCCACAGGGCGGTAAACAGAAGCATAGCCGAGAACTTCATTCTCTCGGCGAACGCTCCGATTATAAGTCCCGGGGTTATGATTGCGAAAGTAAGCTGGAAGGCGAAGAACAGAATCTCTGGAATCGTCCCCGAAAGAGTGTCAATTCCTACCCCATGTAGAAACGCCTTCGAGAACCCTCCCACAAAGGCATTCACCCCAAGTTCTCCCGCTACCATGCCGGTAGTGTCAAAAGTCATACTGTAACCGAAAAACGTCCATATGAGAGTCACCACAGCAGTAATCGAAAAGCACTGCATTAGCACCGAAAGAACATTCTTTTTGCCGACTAGCCCCCCGTAGAAAAGCGCAAGCCCAGGAATCATCATGAAAAGAACAAGTCCAGTTGAAATCAGTATCCAGGCGGTATCGCCCGTATCAAGCTCGCTCGCTGAAGCGGGATCGGTAAAAGAAAAGAAAGCTAAAACAAAAAAGAAAACCAAAAGTGAAAGCGTTTTTTTTAGACTCATCGCACACTCTCCTCCTCATTACTCCGTGTTCAACCCGGTAAGTATATCACATAATGGGACCCTAAAACGAAACTTCAGAATCCCTCATCAAGCATGCGCAACTGTTCCGGGGAAAGTCTCCATCCCGAGGCCCCGCAGTTCTCGACCGTTTTCACCACCGAATCCGCCTTCGGAATCACGATAACGTTCTCTTGGCAAACACACCAGTTAAGGGCAACCTGAGCCTCCGTCTTTCCGGTCTCGGCCGCTATCTCGGACAAAATCCCGTCCCCAGGGCGGCAGAGCCTTCCGTTGTCAAGCGGGGTGTAAGCCATTACGGTTACCTCGTTATCCAGACAGTAGGGAAGCAACTCTTTTTCTATATCTCTCGAGTTTAGGTTGTAGAGCACCTGATTTGAGACTATAGGGTAGTTGGGGAAATAGCGCTGAGCCTCGCTCATCTGCCTCGCGGAAAAATTGCTCACCCCGACATAGCTCACGCATCCGCGGTCAACCAGCTTCTCAAGCGCTCTCATCGTCCCTTCTATCGGATAGAGGGGATTCGGCCAGTGTATCTGGTAAAGATCTATGCAGTCCGTGCCAAGCTTCTCGAGACTCGCCTCGCAGGACTTAATCACGCTGTCGTGGGCGAGATTCCTTCCCGAAACCTTGGTCGCTATGATGACCTCGTCTCTGAAGGACCGCACAGCCTCGCCGACTATGTCTTCCGTATAGTACCCCTCGGCGGTATCTATAAGCGAGGCCCCAAGTTTGATACCTGCCCTCAGAGGCTCTACTCCTCCTTTGTAGTTCCACGTGCCGAGTCCGATCTCGGGAATGAATACCTCCGTATTTCCAAGCTTCTTAAGATTCATCCTGCTCAGTCCTTACGCTTTGTGCCGCGAAGTTACTCGTCCGAGTGGATGAGCTTGTAGATCGCCGGCGCGAAAAAACCTCCAATAGAGTTCGCACACAGGTAAATCCATATGGAGGAAGGGTCCTCGATTCCCATTATGATTATTCCCACCGCCACCGCGGGATTAAAAACCCCACCTGAAATACTCCCGGCTGCATATGTCCCCCCCATGACTATTAATCCTACGGCGATGCCGTAATAGAAATTGCCCTTTGTCGCTTTCGAAGTCGCGACTTCGAGTATCACCAGACAGAGCGCGAAGGTAAAAAGCGTTTCTACAATTAGAGCCGGTAGGGGAGATATTTCCATGGGCAAGGTCTCTGGGGTTCCCTTTACAAGCAAAACGGCCAAGGCGGCCAAGATCCCCGCAACAACCTGCGTCACCATGTAGGGAAAGACGTCACCCGAATTCATTTTTCCCCTGAACCAGAATGCCATTGTCACGGCCGGGTTATAGTGTGCTCCTGAAATGTGTGCCCCCGCGTAAATCATCGCGGTGAGCACGGCCCCTATGGCCAGAGGCGCGAAAAGTCCGGCGCCGGGAGCGACAACGACATTCCCTATCGTGAAGACGAGAAAGAAGGTTCCTGTGAATTCGACAAAATATTTTCTCATCTGAAATCTTACGTCAATACGATTCTTTGTCCGCCACGCAAAAAGTCCCGCAAGCCTCTTATCCCGGAATTCTTTTTCCGTAACCGTCCAGATGAAACACCTCGTCCGGACTTTTTCTCAACTTCCCGGTGGCAACCCGTCTTTTGTCAAAGTAGCCAAAAGGAAGCACGGTAAGGACTTCGAACTCTTCCGGCACTCCCAGATACCTTTTAAGCTCTTCCTTCTCTATTCTTCCTATCCAGCAGGACCCGAGTCCGTGGCTCCACGCCACTAGAACCATGTTCTGCGCAGCTCTGGTGCCGTCGATCTGGTGCCACTTGCTTTGCGGGTCCACCAAAAGCACCACCGCGAAAGCCACCTGCACGATGAAACTGCCGCTTGTGCAATACTTTCCCATTTGCCGGAGCATTGCGCGGTCCCTTATGAGAACAAATTCCCAAGGCTGATTGTTGTGGGCACTCGGCGAGAACCTCCCCGACTCCATGACTTCCATGATGACTTCGTCCGGAACTTCCCCGTCGAGGTAACTTCTTACGGAACTAAGCGATCTTACGCAATCATAAACATTCATAACCGCCTCCACCTGTGAAATTGATTGAAGGTTAGTATACCGGCTTTGACCGTACGGCAGAACAGAGAATTGCACCCTCCAGGAACGCGCGAAGCCTGCCTATGTCCAGACAAGCCTTGATTTCCCCCTGGTCAAGGAAGCAACCCTTTCTTCAAGGCTTGCGGCAACGCCGAGGGGGACCGTGAAACCGAAGCGGATATCCTCTCCGCGCTCAACGTTCGTTATCGTAACGCCCGATTTTTCAAACAGAACCCTTATGGAATTCTCGTGTGCGTAGGAAAAAACAATGTGCCCATCCTTCACCGAAACGTGCTCTTCAAGTTCAAGCTCCCCCAAGGCCGCCCGCAGGGAACCCGTGTATGCCCTCAGAAGCCCGCCGGGACCGAGCTTTATCCCTCCGAAATACCGGGTTACCACGGCCGCTATCTCCCCTATGCCACTGTGTTCCAAAAGAGTCATCATGGGCCGCCCGGCGGTTCCCGAGACCTCTCCGTCGTCGCCGAAACCGATATCTGTTCCCCCCGGGGCGCAAGACAAAAACGCATAGCAGTTATGACTCGCCGTGGGATGAAGAGCCCTTACGCTCTCTATGAAATCTTCGGCCTCCCGTCTCGTGCCTGCACGCCCGACAGTGGCTATGAACCTGCTTTTCTTTATAATCTGCTGCGCCGTCGAAATTCCCGCAGGAACTTGGTAGGAAACATTCTCCACGCTATCTACCTCCGCTCGAAAAAAAATACCTTATCCCCGACCATCTGGGCAAAATCCGCTCCCACAGATACAGCGGAGTATCTTCTACGGGTTTTTCACTGTATAATGATTTAGCGGTCGCGCGCCGCCCGAAATTTACTTTTTATCCGAGAGGATCAAGGCTTGGTAGCCGCCTAGCTTTTCGATCCTGTAAAATATTTCGTCGTATACCATTGGTCAGAAAAACAAGCATCTCCTCCCTTATTTTACGGTACAGGTACTCGTTTCTAACCGGTCTCATTTCTCTCACGCTGGTGGATATGGCCCAGCTATCAGTTCCCATAGTAATCCAGTGGATAATAGATGAGCTCACACTGCAGAGCACGGATTTTTCCCTCATAACCAAGTACTCCCTCTACATACTCGGTCTCGGGCTGCTCATGGCATTTTTCCGCCTCGGCTGGCGGTATTTCATAATGGGCGGAGCGAGGAAAATAGAGTATTCCCTCAGAAACGATTTCTTTGAGCACGTCCAAAAGCTTAACTTCGATTTCTTCTCGGGAAGAAAGGTCGGCGACCTGATGGCGCACACGGTAAACGATATAGAGACTCTAAAGTTCTCCTGCGGCCTAGGGCTGCTCATAGCGTACGACGGAGTATTCCTGTTTTTCTTCATCTTCGCCGCGATGGTTTACATCTCTCCCGAAATGGCCCTTTACGCGTTTTTGCCGTTTCCCGCCCTCGCCGTCTTCATATACAAGTTCGGAAACATGATAGAGAGCAGATTCCGGCATTCTCAGGAATCCTTCTCGGAACTCACCGAAAGCGCAAGAAAACCGGTATCGGGAATCAAGGTGGTAAAGGCATTCGGGCTTGAGCGGACCGAGGAGCGGGATTTTGATCGCGCAAGCGCGGATTATCTTGAGAAGAACGTACACCTAGTGAAGATCCGGGCAGTCTTTCAGCCGTTTATATACTTCGTACCCTCATTAGCGACGGCCCTGTTTCTTCTCTTCGGCGGAGCAGGAGCGATCGGCACTGAAATAACCCTCGGGGAATTTTCTGCCATACTGGTTTACCTCATGATGCTCGCCTGGCCCATGATGGCCATGGGGTGGGCGATTGACCTACTAAAGAGGGGAAACGCTTCGATAAACCGGCTGAACGACATTTTCGCGGTCGAACCAAAAGATGGAGCCCGGGCAGGGGAAAAAGACTACGAACTGAAGGGAGACATAAAATTCTCCGGGGTTTCCTTCTCCTACGGCTCCACCCCGGCTTTGCGCGAAGTTAATCTCCACATACCCCGCGGGACAACTCTGGGAATAACGGGTCTTGTGGGCTCGGGGAAGACCACCCTGATGAAGCTGCTCATGAAAATCCATGAGACCGAACCGGGAGAAATAACGGTCGACGGAATTGATATAAGGAAGATATCAAGAAAAAGCCTTCAGGAAACCATCGTCTACGTGCCGCAGGAAATAACCGTGTTCAGCGGAACGGTTTATGACAACATAACCTTCATAAACCCGAGCATAACCCGCGAACAGGTAGAGCAGGCCGCCAAAACGGCGGGAATATACGAACAGATAATGGAGTTTCAGCAGGGATTCGACACCGTGGTGGGAGAGCGGGGACTCAGCCTTTCGGGAGGACAGCGACAACGCCTGGCTATAGCGAGGGCCTTGGTGCTCAAGCCCGAGGTCCTGATACTTGATGACGTGCTCTCGTCCCTTGATCCGCAGACGGAGAACACCGTGATAACAAACGTGATAGAGGCAATGCGCGGGCGCACAGTGGTAATAATCTCAAACAGAATATCTTCTGTAGTGGGATTATCGCGAATCGCGGTCATGAAAAACGGAGAGATAATCGAGAGCGGAGGACGAGGGGAACTTATGGAGCAACGCGGAGTCTACTACGCGCTTGAAAAACTACAGTCTGTCTGAGGTGTATAAATGAGCGACTTGGAGAGAAACAGGAAATCAACTTACGATCTTAAGATCCTAAGGTGGATTCTGGGCTTTTTGGGGAAGTACCGCTCTTACTTCGCCCTGTCGCTTCTTCTGATGATCGCTACGGCAACGCTTGAAATCACGGTTCCATACCTCATCAAAGTCGCGGTCGACAGCTATATCTATCCTACATGGAACAGGGCAGAGGCAGGGGAAGAAACGGAGCGGGCGCTCTCGGGACTCGAGGGGGAATCCATTCTTGTCCTTGCGGGCGGAGGGTTTCTGGTCGATTTCTCAAAGCTCTCCTCCTCGGAGAAAGACAGAATCGAGCGCTCAGGCGTTGAATTCTCCGAGACAAAATACATAGTGGTAGACCCCAAGGAATTTGAGGGAGATGAAAAACAGGAGGTTTTGGAAATAATAGCTCGAAACGCCTCCTTGTTTGAGCAAACAGAAGGGGTCGCGTTTCTGGCTCATTCGGACCTCGAGTCGCTCGGCAAAGAAAAAGTGTCTTTTCTTCGCTCAAAACAGACAAAAAGGCTCGGGACCCTTGCTCTCTACGTGGTTTTATCCGTAGTCGGAATTTTTATTTTCACCTCTTCTTTTACCTACATTCTTCACTACTCAGGCCAAAAAATAATGCACGACATGCGAAGTCACACCCTCTCCCACATATTCTCCCTTCCCCAGCAGTACTTCGACCGAAACCCGGTGGGCAGGATAACCACCCGAGTCACAAACGACGTGAACGCCATAAACGAAATGTACACATCCGTTCTCATACACTTCATAAAGGACATCATAATCATAATCGGCACCTTGGTGATCATGTTCAGGATGAACGTCGGGCTTACGCTTATAATCGTCGCGCTTACGGTGTTTCTTGCTTTCACGGTCTCCATTTTCCGAATGCGACTTCGACTGGTGTACAGGGAGATTCGAAGAACCATAGGCAAGCTTAATGCCTTTGTAGCCGAAAGCATGAGGGGAATAGTGCTCCTTAAACTTTATGGAAAAGAGAAAAGGAACTTCGAAAAATTCTGGGAGGTAAACAGGGAAAACTACAGGGCCAATATACAGCAGCTATGGGTCTACGTGATTTTCCGCCCTTCCATAGAATACGTGGGCATAGCAGCAACCGGGATAATCCTGTGGTACGGGGCAATCGGGGTTATGAACCTTGATCTCTCCCTAGGCGCTCTGCTTGCGTTTCTTTACTACGTAAGAATGATATTCAAGCCCATCCAAGAGCTTTCAGAAAAATTCAATGTCTTTCAGTCCGCCGTTGCCGCCTCTGAGAACCTCTACGACACTCTGGCGGAAAAACCCGAGCTAAGCGGATCTCTGGTACCCGCAACAACCGAAGGCTCTCTTGAATTCCAGGGCGTGTGGTTTTCATATAATGAGCGTGAATGGGTGCTCAAGGACGCATCCTTTGCAATAAAACCGGGAGAAAGCGCCGCCCTTGTGGGAATCACGGGAGCGGGGAAGACGACTATCGTGAACCTGATCCTTAAATTCTATAAACCCCAGAGAGGCCAGATTCTCTTTAATGGCGTAGACATCGAGGAACTGTCAAACCAGTACCTGCGCTCGAACATAACCGCCATCTTCCAGGACCTGTTTCTGTTCGAAAAGGACATATCCGATGAAAGAGAAATGCGGGATGGCTCGACAGCCGGAACCGAGAAGTTTTCTTCAGGAGAAACCCAGGCCCGATCAATCGAAAAAGCGGTCAGGAAAAATTCGAAACTTCTTATAATGGACGAGGCAACTTCCCACCTCGACGCGGAAACTGAAGAAAAAGTACAGGAAGTGATAAGAAGTAATGCAGGTTCTCAGACAAGGCTAGTCATAACCCATAAGCTCTCAACCCTAAAGAACGTGGATAACGTAATAGTGATCCATAAAGGGGAAGTGGTGGAGCAGGGAACTCATGAAAAGCTGATTCAGAACAAAAGCATCTACCACACGCTGTACGAATTTCTGAGAAAAACCGCGGCGAACCCCCTCTCAGGCTCCGGCGCATGACACCCGCCAAGCGCCTAAAACACCCCGAGTAGCTTAAGGGCCATAAGCCCGACGGCAGTGACAAGTGCCATCCTTATGTATTTTTCGCCGCCCCTTACAGAAACCGTAGCACCGAACCATCCGCCAACCGAATTTCCCACAGCGAGACAAATCCCTATGAACCAGCTTATGTTACCGCTTAGAAAGAATATCAAGATTGCGGGAATTGTGTAGGTAAGCACCACAATTACCTTGTGCGCGTTTACCTTGGCGAGGGATGCTCCCATAAGATGATAAAGAGCCGCCATTATGAAAAGTCCCACCCCGACCTGGATAAAGCCGCCGTAAAAACCTATAAGTACAAGTGCCGGGTAAAGAACCCACCCACTCCCTGCTTCGTCTCTGCCCCCGAGCAACTTGCCGAAGGAATCAACTTTAAGGAAAAAAGAGGCGCAGACAAAGATAAGTACGACGGCCAGGATTTTCTCGAAAAGCTCATCCCCCACCCGTACCGCCGCGAAAGCTCCCACAAGAACGCCGGGAAGGGTAAAAGCCGCCAGCTTGACGCTGGTTTTTATGTCGGCAACGCCTTCTTTTCTGAAGGAGAGAGTCGCGAAGAAATTCTGAAACAGAATCGCCACCCTGTTTGTTCCGTTTGCAACCGTGGGATCAATTCCAAGAAATATGAGCACGGGAAGCACGATGCTGCTTCCCCCGCCCGCCATCACGTTTATCAATCCGGCCAGAACACCGGTCAAAAAAAGCAGGGCTAGGGAAAAAAGGTCGTATTCGTACATGTTATCAGGATCAGGTCGTAGCGGAGATCAGGTGAAGCCTTTTGCCGCCGTCAATACATCTTGGAGAGTTTTCCGCAAACTGACAGCGAAGTCCTAAAGAGTTCGGTGTCCCCCGCGATTGCGTCTCGTAGACTTCCCCGATTCTCTTGAATTTCTAATGATACCCGAATCCCCGTAAATGGCATTGGTCGAGGAGACGGCAAGCGTCGAGTGAAACTTCTTGTCTTCTGCCAAGTTTCCCGCGTAACTGATCACCGCTCAAGGGAGAACTGTTACAATCCAGCTTGATAAGCATCTCTACAAACATATATTTTAATAGCATACTCTCGCTGGATGCAGAGGAGGCTATAGACCATTAAGTTGTTGCGCGGAATAGAGGCTATGGGACTTGTCACGGTCGCAGCTTCGGCTGTCACGCTAGTTATAGTCATCTCTCTAGCGGTGATTCCGTATTCCCGGACGGTCCGCCAGAACATACCTTTCGATATACTCTGGCGTAGCGGACTGTGGCAGCAAGTCACGGGATTTTTGCTGCTGGGATTCTCTCTTATGTGCTTAGCACTTTACTTCCGGAAGCACTGGAGGCGGCTGTGGTTTGGCTCATTTTCATCCTGGCGGGTCTTGCACGGAATACTGGGCGTAGCGGGACTCATCGTGCTGGTGGCCCATACGGGCATGCGGTTTGGCTCGAACCTGAACCTAGCTCTGATGATAGTGTTCGTAGCCGCCAATCTGGGCGGCGCACTCGCGGCAGGCAGCATATGGTCGCGGTATCAGTTCGCAAGACATCTGAGCCACAAATGGAGAAGGCGTATAATCTGGATACACGTGCTAATACTCTCGCCGCTTCCCGCCCTTATAGCCCTGCACATTCTATCGATCTATTACTTCTGAGGATAAATCAACCGTGCGCACTCGAACCTATTGGGGACTTCTAGTTTTCTGCAACCTCCTGATCGGAGCATTTTTCATCTGGCGTCTCCAGACGGATAATCAGCAGGCTTTTCTACCCGGTGAAGCGACCCATGGACACCATCAGATCGAACTCGCCTGCGAAGCGTGCCACATCCCATTTGAAGGCGTTCCCCAAAAAGCCTGTCTTGATTGTCATGCCGAAGAGCTTGAGATGGCAAATGACTCCCATGCCGAAAGCGTATTCTCCGACCCGCGCAACCTCGCGGAGCTTGAACTCCTCAACGCGCGCCTGTGCGTGAGTTGCCATGTGGAACATCGCCCAGAAATGGTAACATCCATGGGAGTCACGGTGCCTGACGATCACTGCTTCCACTGCCATTTCGATATTGCCGAGCAACGCCCTACCCACACTGAAATGGACTTTAACACCTGCGCCACAGCCGGCTGCCACAACTTTCACGATAACCGGGCTCTCTACGAAGACTTTCTACTTGAACACAGCGACGAACCCGGGGTGCTTGTTACACCGCTTGTGAGCAAAAGAGACGAACCCGAGGCACTCGGTCCCCCTCTTTCGTTTGGAGATCACGACGCTCCCGCAGACCGGGAGGTCGACCCCGCTCTGCTTGCCGAATGGGCCGGGACAGTCCACGCCCGCACCGGGGTCAACTGCTCGGACTGCCATGTCGCTGAGGACCCAAAAGCCCTGTGGGACGATTCACCGACCCATGAGGCATGTAAGTCCTGTCATGAAAACGAAGTCTCGGGATTTCTCGGGGGAAAACACGGCATGCGCATTGCCTCGGGCCTCTCGCCCATGTCACCATCACTCGCACGCCTGTCTATGGACCCCGAAGCAATGGAACGCGAACTCGGCTGCACGTCGTGCCATGACGCCCATAAATTCGATACCACCAGAGCCGCGCTGGATTCCTGCCTCGAGTGTCACGCCGATAACCACAGCAAGTCCTACAAGGATTCCCCCCACTTCAAACTTTGGCAGGAGGAGGTAAGCGGTATCGGCGTCCCGGGAAGCGGTGTGAGTTGCGCCACGTGTCATCTGCCGAGGGAATCACACAAAAAAGGGGATGACAAATGGGTTTTAGTTCAGCATAATCAAAATAAGAACTTGCAGCCGAACGAGAAGATGATCCGCGGCGTCTGCATGGAATGTCACGGGCTTTCCTTTTCGATCGATGCTCTTGCAGACCCGGTTCTCATTGAACGGAATTTTCAAGGACAGCCGTCCCGTCATGTCGAAAGCGTCGATATGGCAGTGCAGCGGGCGATTGAAGACCTGAAGAGAAAAAAGAAATGATGATTATGGCCAGAACTGTCTGTGCACTTACACTAGGTGGGTTTTTTTTGACTGCCTTGGCAATAGGATGCGGCAGTGGTGGTGGCAGCGGGGACAATCAGGAATCCGGCACCATCTTCACTCCCAGAATGATGGCCGACGCACTTTATGCCGTAATAGAGTCCGACCGGACCGTCTACACCCGCGAAGTAGTCGATCGTCTACAGGACGAAGAAAAAGTTATCAAGGCAAGCGAGCACTGGAAGGATGACAAGGCACTTCCACTGCCGGCCCAGATGTTCCGCATGGGAGCCAAAATGGCTTCGGACAAAACCAACGTTTTCAGTTATTCCCTTCTTTCGCTCTGGCCGATTAACAAGCAAAACGCACCTAAAACCGAGGTTGAAAAACAAGGACTTGAAGCGGTAGCTGAGAGACAGAAGCCCTTTTACGCGAAAGAGACACTGGGTGGAAAAACATTCTTCACGGCAGTCTACCCGGATGCTGCCGTGGCTCCGGCGTGCATTAACTGCCATAACAATCACAAAGACAGTCCGCGAAGCGATTTCAAGCTTGGCAAGACTATGGGTGGCGTTGTTATCCGCATACCCCTTTCACAACGTTAACGAGAAAAACAATTACAGCCTCCAGTTTGCCTAATTAAAAGAGTTTCAGATAGAAAAATTTTTCACCTTTTACTATCAACCTTGTAAAGTTACAATATTTGCGTGAGTGGAGTTAGAGTCACTCTTGTTCAAACGCAAAAATTAGGGAAGAAAACCTAAAAACACCAAATGGAATATTAAAGCGTGAGGAGGAAAAGGATGAAGGTTAAAACGCGCGGAATGCTCTTGGGATTTCTTTTGCTGGGGTTTGTTTTTTCGTTCGGAATTGAAGCTTCAGCTCATGATGAAAGTCAGAGCAATAAGGCGGCGGAAGATGTCGATATCACAAGTGAAGCGGAGGTGAGGGAATTTCTCTCCCATGTAATTGAACATTTCAGGCCGTT
This sequence comes from Candidatus Dadabacteria bacterium, assembly GCA_022826905.1. Taxonomy (GTDB): domain Bacteria; phylum Desulfobacterota_D; class UBA1144; order Nemesobacterales; family Nemesobacteraceae; genus Nemesobacter. Next base: position 11,650 of record JAJDUA010000009.1, on the reverse strand, counting down.
ATTAAGAGCCAATAATCCCAATCCCACTCTGGAAGAACAGAAAGAGCTGGTAAGTCTCTGGGTGACATTTTTCGAGGAGCTAAGAAAGAAGGGAGTTTTCAACGATGCAGATGACATGTACTCCATAGTAATAAACTCCGCTAATATCATAGATAATCACCCGGTACATCCCGGACTGTATGGTAAAGTGGTTGATCCCGGCGCCGTAGGTTCGCAGGTCGGGGGTGCCCTAGGGAAATTAATCGAAGAAGGGGGCTGCGCAGGGTACGAATACGGCGGAGAGAGCAGACAGGCTTGCGGAGAGAAAGTGGATACAATCTACGGAGAGTTCATCGTCATAGCGGGCTTTCATCACGACAAAGAAGACTCTGCTATAATCGAACCCGATTGCACGGGTCTCGAACTCGACACCACAGCCAGTGATGTTGAAGACGAGGAGAGTCTGGATGTGCAGAAGTTGCTTCTTAAACTGTATGTAAAAAGCATTATTTCCGTCACCCAGGACATGCTGGTGGATGGTAGAAGAAAAGCGATGGAGGAGTTGAGAAAAGAGGACCCTGATAGGACTATAACGTTTGATGATATGGCTTCTATAAGGTACACGGAATTTCAGAAAAAAATCGCCTGTTTTTCGGAAGGAGATTTCAAGGAAGGCAGCGTATACGTTTTCATCATGGAACTGGATGAAGATGCCACCGTGATACTAAACGGAAACAGCCCTGAACTGAACGGCCTGAATCTTAAGCTCAGGGACCCGAATCCAAATCCGGTTGACGGGGAAAGAGACAAGGATATCGCGACGCTGCTTAGGAGTTTTATAACCGAAGACGGGATTCCTAAAGAAGGAAAAGGGAACTTTGTCGAATATCATTGGTTGCGCCCCGGCGATGAACCAACTCCGCAATGGCTGGAAAACAGCTTGGTTCCAGGTAATTCACACAAGATAAGTTACATCGAAGCGGCAGATGTTGGTCATCATGAAGATCCTGTCGGCCGCTTCATGTATATCTTCGGTTCCGGAGTTTATCCCGAACCTGAAAACAATGATGGAGGTTGCGCGGTCGCCGCCGGGCAGGATAATACGGCTTTGTTCAACCTGCTACTTGCAGCGTCAGTTTTGTTCCCAGTCGTTTTCCTGAGAAAGCGAACCTAGCAAGGAATTCTTCTGAAAGTTCCAGCAGTAACGTAGTGACCGATCATCAAGGGTAGCCATCGCAATCAGGCTTGAGCTACCCACTCGGATCGGACTGTTCACATTCCTTTATTATCCCGTTACGGGGAGTTATCATATTTATATGAGTGCTTTCAAAATCGCACTTGTTCAGAGTCGTGCGCACAAAGAAAGAGAAGAAAACATAAAAGAAGCCATATCAAGCGTAGGAAAGGCTTCGGCCCTTGGAGTGAATATAGTCTGCCTTCCGGAACTTTTCCTAACAAGATACTTCTGTCAGTCGGAAGACACGAACTGTTTTGACCTTGCAGAGCCCATCCCCGGTCCGGCAACGCACAGATTGTGCGTAGAAGCGAAGAAAAGAGGAGTTTTTATCATATGCCCACTTTTTGAGAGGAGGGCTTCCGGAGTATATCACAACTCCCTCGTACTGATCGATCCCGCCGGAGAGATTTCCGGCATCTACAGAAAAATGCACATACCGGATGATCCGGGCTATTTCGAGAAGTTCTATTTTGCTCCCGGAGACACGGGATTTTCGTGCTTTGAAACCGGCTTTGCAAAGATAGGCACGCTTATCTGCTGGGATCAGTGGTATCCCGAAGCCGCGCGTATAGCTTCGCTCAAGGGAGCGGAAATTATCTTCTATCCGACCGCCATAGGGTGGCGCACGAATGAGGATGAACGCTCGAAAAGTACTCAACTTGAAGCATGGAAAACTGTTCAGCGCGCCCATGCAATCTCAAACGGAATCTATGTCGCAGCCGTGAACAGAGTAGGTTTCGAGGAATCGGGAGAAAACGGCGGAGGAATAAATTTCTGGGGAAATTCCTTTGTTTGCGATCCCCAAGGAACGGTGATTTGCGAGGCTTCCGGTAAGAGAGAGGAAATCATACTGGCCGAGATCGATCTTCGGAAACTTGAGGAAACAAGAAGGAACTGGCCCTTTCTTCGAGACCGAAGAATTGATGCCTACTCCGAGCTTCGGCAAAGGTTTATAGACAATAATCCCAGCACCTGAAATTGAGTGATTCTCAGGTGGTGCGCTATAGACTTCCGGCCGAATGGGAACCTCACGGTGCCACATGGCTTGTGTGGCCGCAGAACATAAGCGACTGGCCGGGAAAATTCTCGGGGATCAAGAGGGTTTACCGCGAAATTGTAAGCCACCTATCAGAATCAGAGAAGGTGAAAATAATAGTTGATCCTGGAGGAACACAAAAGCGGGCCGAGGGGTTTCTCAGAGAAGGGTTAACTGATCTTGCCAACGTGGAGTTCTACGAGTGCTCCACAGACAGGTCCTGGATACGGGATTCCGGTCCTTTCTTCGTAAGAGATGATTCCGGGAAACTGAGCATCCTTGATTTCGGGTTTAACGGATGGGCTAAGTACACAGACTGGGAAAACGACGACATGGTTCCGGGGTTTATGGCCGAGACCCTTTGTTTCGACTTAGAAACCCCTGTACGTCTTGGAAAGAAAATCATTCTTGAAGGCGGAAGCATTGACGTAAACGGAGAAGGTTCCTTAATAACGACTAAGCAGTGTCTTCTAAGCGCGGACAAACAGGTAAGGAATTCTTCTTTCGAGAAAAACGACTACGATGCAATGTTCTCCGAGTATTTCGGTGCAACGAACATTCTCTGGCTTAGCAGAGGCATAGAGGGAGATGATACAAACGGCCATGTTGACGATATATGCAGGTTTACGGATCCCAGCACGGTTGCCTTATGCTTTGAGAACAGCGCTGGAGACCCGAATTACCGCCCGCTTCGCGAAAACCTTGAGATGCTCCAGGACCTAAGGCTCGAAGATGGAGGAAAAATTGAAATCGTCCCCTTACCAATGCCCTCACCGCTTTTTTTTGAAGGCGAGAGGCTTCCGGCAACTTACGCCAATTTCTATGTCTCAAACGAAAAAGTCCTCGTTCCCATCTATAACGATCCGAAAGACCGCGAGGCGCTAGGTATACTGTCGGAGCTTTTTCCCGCAAGACATGTAGTGGGAATTGACTGCGTCGACCTTGTGTGGGGATTTGGAGCTATACACTGCATGACAAAGGAAGAGCCTCTTCGCTGAGCGCGCAAACTCAGACCTAATTCATCACTGCGAAACCAGATTAACCCCTTCGTATTCAAGAATCGCCCTTTTCACGTCAAGCCCCCAGCGGTAGCCGTGAAGATCCCCCGCCTTTCCTATAATACGGTGGCAAGGCACCAAATAAGCAACCGGATTCCCCGCCACGGCATTTGAGACGGCCCTTACGGCAGTAGGTACTCCTGCGGACTCCGCAAGTTCTGAATAGGACAAAGTTTCACCCTCCCGGACCTCCATCAGCTTTTCCCATACCTTGAGCTGAAACCGTGTTCCAAGGAGCAGTATCGTCGGCGGCCGTCTTCCTGGGGAAAACAGCAAGTTTCGCAATACTTCAGCCGTCTCTTTGTCATCCCTTCGATTCTTCGGATTCTGCCATACCTTCCTGAATTCTTCCAAGTGGGTTTCAGCATCGGTGCGGAAAAAACTCATATGACATATAGCTTCTTCGCAGACCCCGATAAGACATTTTCCAAACGGTGTACCGTGAATTCCGTAGATAAGGCGCATCCCGGACCTGGCTTCTTTCTTTCTCCCGGAGGAGATCTCTTTTGTGTTAACCACAATATCCCGCCACAAGTGATTAAAGGGGCTTTTCAAGACTCCATTATCCTGGGTTTTCGCATTTATTGACTGCAAAGCAAAACTACCTCCTTCCGAAAATCGATCTTGCTATTATCATCTTGTGTATCTCGTTTGTGCCTTCGTATATCTCCCCGACCTTGGAATCCCTGTATATCTCCTCAACCTTGTAGGTGGAGGAGTCGTGGGCAAGTTCCACCATAAGCCCGAGACCTCCGAATATCTGAACGGCGTCGCGGGCCATGGTAACGCTTATCTCCGAACCGTAGTACTTGGCGGCGGATGTCTCGAAAGTCGGAAAAGGGTCTCCATTGTCAAGGCAGAGTGCGGCCTTCAGATAGAGGTTTCTGGCATTTTCTATCTCAACGGCTCTCTGCGCCAGCAGAAACTGCCAGTACTGAAAATCGGCTATCTTTTTCCCGAAAGCCTCCCTCTCGTTCATGAACTCCACGCACTCATCGAACGCCGACTGTGCCATCCCGACCCCGCTTGCCCCGATTCCTGTCCTTCCGTAAAGAAGGGAACTGACGGCGACCCGAAGGCCATCTCCTTCCTTTCCTATCAGGTTTTCCCGGGGCACCTCCACGTCTTCAAGGTATATGTCGTAGGTAAGCTCTCCCCTGTTTCCGAGTTTCTTATCCGGGGCGCTCACGGAACAGCCCGGCGAATCAAGATCAACCACTATCATTATGGACTTGTCCCCCGCTGAAGCCAGCAGAGTCACAAAATCAGCCACCCCGGCGTTAGTTATGTAACGCTTGCGGCCGTTTATAATGTATTTTTTGCCCTTCCTGCGGGCTTTCGTTACAAGAGATTCGGTCCTTACGTCAGAACCCGACTGGGGCTCCGTCATCGCAAATGACGCCACCGAGGTTCCATCAAGAGCCGCGGCGAGATATTTTTCCTTTATGTGAGGTGACCCCATAGCCAAGGTTTTTCCGGAAAGCAGAAAGTGAGCGTTTATCGTTCCCGCAACGCTTGCACTTATGTAGGCAAGCTCTTCTGCCATGACCGCCGCTGCGCACGCGGGGTAGGAAAGACCCAGTCCCCCGTCCTTTTTTGAATACGGAATCCGGAAAAACCCCTCTGCGGCCATTTTGTTGAAAAGATCACGGGGGAAATTCTCGTTTCTCTCGCTTTCCTCCCCCATGTCCCTAGCAAGCGGAAGGACTTCTTTTTCCGCAAAGGCTCTCACATTCTGCCTGATCTCCCTCGTTTCTTCGGGAAAAAGATGTTCCTTGTAGAGCTTTGTCTGCATCCTTGGGGGCAACTTGCGCATTTTGCTAACTCCCGTAGTAAAAAATTGTGCTTCTGCGAGGACAAACTGGCAGATATTCTCTGAACAGTCTAACCAACTTATCAGATGAACGTTAAAAGCGTCTCGGTAAAACCAAGATCCGGGAGCAGGAATAAGAGCCCTAAGTGCTCTGTGCTTCCCACAATCTTCGCTCTCAAGTAAAATGAACCCGAGCAAACCCGCATTTGGGAGGAAACAATTGTCTCTTACCGGAATCGTCGTTCCCTACTGGGCCGATGTAAAAAAAGACGATCTAACATATTTTTCGAAACTGGCAGAAGATCTGGGTTATCACTCCATCTGGGTTCCCGAAATGTGGGGACGGGACGCATTTTCCTTGATATCCCACATGGCATCAGTCACGGAAAGAATAAATCTGGCCACCGGCATCATCTCCGTTTACAGCAGATCTCCGGCTCTTATAGCACAGACGGCGGCCACCTTGGATGAGTACTGCGGGGAAAGATTAATCCTGGGACTCGGGATAAGCAGCGTTTACCTAAACGAATACTGGCACGGCATGAAATTTGAGCGGCCCCTGAAACGAACACTTGAGTGTGTCGAGATAGTAAGGATGATACTCGCGGGAAAAAGGGTTGAATATGAGGGGGAGATTTTCAGGCTTAGAAACTTCAAACTCCTTTTTAAGCCCCAAAGAAGCGAGATTCCCATATACATAGCGTCCATGGGACCGAAAAACATCGAGCTTACCTCCCAGGTTGCTGACGGCTGGATTCCCTATCTCTGCCCCGCGAGCCTTATAAACGAAAGAAAAAAGGTACTTGCTTCCGGCGGAAGAAAAATAACTGTGGCACCGTTTCTTCCGGCGATGGTTTCCGAGAACAGAAACGAATCAAGAGAAATCGTAAGGGAGTTTGTGGCCCTTTATGTATGCTCCATGGGAGATTATTACCACAAACTCGTAAGCAGCTACGGATTCGGGGAGGAAGCGGATAGAGCGAGAAAGCTCTGGCGGGAAAACAGAGCGGAAGCTATAAAAAGCATAAGTGATGAACTGCTTGATCTTGTTTCCGTGAGCGGTTCCCCGGAGGAGGGAAGAGTAAAGCTCAGGAAGTTCGCCGAGAATTCCGATCTTCCCATTCTCATGTTTCCCTACAACGCTTCGAGGGAACAGACAGCTTTTGCTATGAAAGCGCTTGCTCTTTGAGAAGACAATCCGACTTAGGGGTCAGGTCTTGACATAGTTTTTCATCCACACTATAATTTTCTTCATGGCAAGGCCATTAAGACCGGAATACGCAGGGGCCGTTTATTACGTCTCCTCAGTCGGAAACAGGGGGCAGAGCGTCTTTCAGAATTCAGCCGATGGCAACGCCTGGATAGAAATTCTTGAGAGGGTATGCGCAAGGTTCGGATGCCGCTGCTTTGGCTACTGCCTCATGTCCGACGGGTACCATTTGGTCATCGAGACCCCGGAGCCTAACCTCTCAAAAGCCATAAGACAGCTAAACGGCGTTTACACCCAGCGCTCAAACAGGTTGCACGACACAGACGGACACGTTTTCCGGGGAAGATATAAATCCATAGTTGTCCAGAAGGAAAAATATCTTCTGCCGCTTATGGCTCACATTTTTCTTCTCCCCCTTCGAGCCGGATTCGTAAAACATTCCAACCAGTTCAAATGGAGCAGTTGCAGATATGTTTACGGAAAAGATGAAGCGCCAGGGCACATAGACCTCGAGTGGTTCTCAGAAGGCTTTTCCTCGGATATAGATGATTTTGACGAATTCCTCCAAGAAAATCTCGATCGTGACGTGATCTCGGAAACCCGAAAGCAGATATATCTCGGCGATGATGAATTCATAGAGATCGTGCAGGAAAAAACTAAGAGGAATTTACGGTCAAAGGATATTCCCAGGTATCAGCTCACAAAACCCGTACCGGGCATGATAAACGGTTTCATGCGAAGCGGACACTCAAGGGAGGAAGCGATAGCGAAAACCTACCTTACGGGGGACTACACGCTGAGAGAGGTTGCCGACGCGGCCTCAGTTCACTACTCGGTTGTGAGCAAGATAGTAAGCGAATACGAGAAAATTTCTTCCTACTCCAAATAAAAACCCTCAGCCGAGTCAGGACTGCTCCGCAAGTTCCTCAACTTCATCCACCATCGCACCTATCACGTCAAGCCCAGTCTGCCAAAAGTCAGGATTGTTTATATCGACCTCGACTTTGGAGAGAAGCTCCGAGGGCGAGATGCTTCCCCCGGACCGAAGAAGTTCCATGTAATCGGGCACGAAAGATCTTCCCCGCTCCAAAAACATTCCATAAAGAGCCAGGGTGAGCAGTTCCCCGAAGGAATACGCGTAGCAGTAAAAGGGAGAGTGTATGAAATGAGGAATGTAGAGCCACCAGTAAGAATAGTTTTCGGTAAGGGTTACGGAATCTCCGAACATCTCGCGGTTAGCCTCGATCCAGAGTTCGCTTATCCTTGCGGTCGTAAGCTCTCCCTGATCTCTCCTTTCGCGGTGCAGGCTCTGCTCGAACCTTGTAAGCACCGCCTGTCTGAAAACCGTGGCCATTATGTCCTCGAGTTTCTCCGCTACCAAAATCAGCCTGCCTTCCCTTTGCGGTTCTTCCTCCTTGAGGCGGTGAAACACAAGCATCTCCGCAAAGACGCTTGCGGTCTCAGCCGTGGTAAGAGGCGTGTGGGCCTGGAAATAGCCCTGTCGTCTCGAAAGATACTGGTGCACGCCGTGGCCAAGCTCGTGAGCCAGAACCATTACATCTCTCGGTTTCCCGGTGTAGTTCATAAACACATAGGGGTGCACGCCGGGAACCGTGCCGTGGCTGAAAGCACCCCCTCTTTTCCCGTCCCGAAGCTCGGCGTCTATCCAGTTTTTCTCGAAAAACAAAGACGCGGTCTTTCTCATCTTGGATGAGAATTCACCGAACGAAGAAAGCACGATTTCCTTTGCCTTGTCCCATGGGACCTGCTCCCTTTCCGAACCCAAAGGGGCGTAGCGATCGTAGTCATAGAATCTGCGGTACCCGAGAAGTTTTCCCTTGAGTCCGTAGTAACGGCTTACGAATCCGAAGTTCCGCTCGCACGATTCAAGCAGAGCTTCAACGGCACCGTGGGATATCTCGTTGCTTAGGTGACGCGCCGACATGGGATCCTCGTAGCTTCTAAGCCTGTCGTTTATCGAGTGGTCGTTTACAAGTGTGTTGAATACGTAGGTAAGTACGTGGGAATTCTCCTTAAGTCCCTTTGTGAGACCGGACCAAGCCGCCTTTCTTTTCTTTCTGTCCGGATCGTAAAGAAGCGAGAGGGTATGGGATTGGTTGAGCCTTTCGGTCTTACCGGAGAGTCTCACACGAAACTGGATATTGTTCACGACCTCGTCAAAAAGCCTTGAAAACGCCCTTTGCCCGGTGTTTGACTTTTCCTGAAGTATTTTTTCCTCGGCTTCGGAAAGAGTGTGGTCTCTGTACTGTCTTTCCTGCTCGAGAAAATGCCTGTACTCCGAAAGTTTCGAGTTATTAAGAAGTTTCTTCGCTCTTTTTTTCGGAACCGAAACCCATTCAACGTAAAAGAAAATAAGCTTCTTCTGAACTTCCGTCGCCTTCTGCTGCATTGATGAACGAAAAGCGCCGTTTTGAGGATCCCGCGTGTCGGCCGCGAAGACAAGATGAGCAAAAGAAAGTATCTTTCCGATTCCTTCCGACAAGCGCTCAAGCTCTTTCACCGCTCCCGCGAGCTTCCCCGCGGTAAGTAAAGGAGATTTTATCTTCCCCCTGTACTTTTTTTCAAACCTGTCGGCACGCGCCGATATCTTCTCGAAATCCTTTTCCACGCGTGGGTCGGAAATTCCTTCGTAAAGATCCGAGAGATTCCACCTTATGCCTTCTGCTTTCGCCATGTCCGTCTCCGTAGCCTTTTGTCGGGAGCAAGAATGAAGCTACTCCTGAAGCAGGTATATATCCTCAAGTGATCTTCCCCTCTCCATGTAGTCCATTCCGTAGCCCACCAGAAAACCTTCATCCACCTGAAAACCCGTGTAATCGGGCGCGGGACCCATTGGGTCCTTTCCCCTCTTATCTATAAGCGTACATATTCGAAGCGAATCCGGGTTTTTAGATCCCATGTGCCGCAGGATAAACTTCGCAGTCTCCGAAGTGTCAATTATATCCTCAACTATTATAACGTCCCTGCCCCCCAATTCGCATTCAATATCTCTTAAGAGCTCGAGGCACCCCGGTCTCGCCCCTTTTCTGTAGCTTGAAACCCTGAGGAACTGCTTTTCAACTTTAACGGTCACCTGCGCCAGAAGATCTTCAAAAAAGGGACGCGCCCCCTTAAGAACGCAGACCGCAACGGGAGTTTTCCCCTTGTAGTCTCCTGAAACTTGCCTTGCAAGCCTCGAAACGGCGTTTTCTATATCGTCTTTTGAGAGAAACTTTTTAAGCCCGACGCCTTCCAGGATTTCGGTTTCTTCAAGCAGGACCCTGCTCCCCCTTCAATGTTTTTTCAAGTTCAGGACAAAGTTCGATCACGGAGCGGCGAAGAAATCCCCGCTCGTAAACATCGGAATCAACAATCTCTCCGTTCCACACGAGTATATCCAGATCCATTTTTCTCGGGCCGTAGCGATCCTCTTTGACACCCCTTCCAAGAGCAATCTCCACTCCCTTGAGCAGGATTTTCAGTTGCTTAAGGCCAAGACGGGTTTTTAGCAGCAGGGAACCGTTTAGAAAATCCTGCTGCTGCCGTGGCCCTATAGGCCTAGTTCTCACGAATTCCGATTCTCTGAGAACATTGAGTTTTTCCCCGAGCATTCGTTTGGCGGCACTTACGTTCTTCTCGGCATCTATGTTTGAGCCAATTCCAACAATAACTGTATTCAACCCAGTTACCTTATATTAATGGTTTAAAACCCGGAAATTATAACTGAAATCGCATTGACCGAGGTCGCTGGCGTCGCTGTTTTTTGCCAGCAATCTCTAACAAACATCCCTAGCGAAGCTCATGGAATGCGCGGCCAGCCCGGTTCGCTGTCAGGAGCGCAGACCGTGTAGGTCAGGCCACCTCTGCGGATACTGTAAGATGTCTCAACGCCTGGACTCACCATATAGTTGTCCCCTTCGGGATAGTAGCCACGAAAAACTTCCGTAGCCGTTGTAGTCAGCTTTTCAGGATTGATTTTGCATTCTATGGTATCCACGCGTTCCCGTCCGCGACGTACGACAAAGTCTATCTCGCGGCCCGACTTGTCCCGCCAGTAAAAGATAGAGTCATCCGCATGGCAACTGCGCAACGCGTCAATTACCAGATGCTCCCAGAGCAGACCACGGTCCTCGTCCCTTATGGAGTCCCAGCCCCTCTCGTGGCAGACAAACCCGGTATCAAACGCGTAACACTTCGGGCGGGCCACTATCTCCCGTTTTCCGCCGCCGTGAAAGGGCGGGACAAGGTGTATCGCACAGGCGATCCGCATGGACTCCATATGAGTCTTTACGGTAGGTTGACTCAGCCCGCTGTCAGATGCTAGGCGCGAATAATCCACCTGCCCACCGCTCTGGCGCAGCAGCAGACGCAGCAGCGAGAGAAATCCCCGCCGGTTGCGTATGCCGAAAAGTTCCTGCATATCCCGAGCGTAGAAACTGTCTATCCACTCACGGTAGAAAGCGGGGTCTATGTTTTCGGACAGCAGTGGTTCCGGCAGACCGCCATGGAGCAGACGCCGGTCAAGATCCTTTATTCCGAATTCCGCAACGCATTCCCGCCAGAGAACCGGAAGCAGACGAATGGAACGTTTGCGTCCCGCAAGTGTGTCGCGGAACTTACGCGTAGCGTTAAGTGTGGACGAACCGGTAGCTAACACACGCATTTCAGGATATTCATCCGCCATAATTTTAAGACATAGACTCGGATCCGCCAATTGATGAACTTCATCCAGAATCAGAAGTTTATCAGTTGGGTTGCTACGCAAAAACAGTTCGGGATCCAGCAGAATTCTCTGCGTGGAAGGTAGGTCGCAGTTCAGGTAAATTGCTTCAGGCAGCATTTTTGCCAAGGTCGTCTTGCCCGTCCTCCTTACTCCGGCGAGCCAGACAATGGAACGACGATACCAAGCATCCTGAAGCCGCTTTAGCCAATACTCTCGCCTAATCATAACCATATTTTATATCTAGACGACTAAAAATCAATTGCATTTTCAAATCTACCGCCTTAACCAATGCTCCCGCCTAACCCGCATTTCTCACAAGGTGGTATAGAAAAGGCCGTTGCCTGTGTTATAATATAAGTGAGTTCAACACTTTACAACACAGGAGAACAACGGCCTTATGAGCACACAGTGTAACACAAACCAGCTTGAATTTCTACCCTTCAAAAGTTCCACTGTAGGGAGTAAATTAAATTGACCGGTTTTAGAATTTTTTAATTGTCCGGTTTTTGTTTTTTTCTTTTTCTTTTCTTTTTCTTTCAAATCAGACTCGAAGGGCGAGCCCGAAGAGTCTGATTTGAAACCGCCTGCTTATCC
>JAJDUA010000029.1 GCA_022826905.1 Candidatus Dadabacteria bacterium | reverse complement strand
GAAAGAGTTTGCTGTTCGGAGAGTCTGAAACTCCAGTCGGGCTACGCCCTCCTTGCGTTTCAGACTCTCCGAAGCATTTCTGCGTTGGTTGGAATACACTTAAAAAAAGAAAAAAGCTGTCTAAAAAAAAGGCCCACTCCTTTACTTAACAGAGAGAAAAACAGCATCAGCAACAAGAAGTTCAGGCAGTTGTTGGAAGAATTAGCAAATTAAGTTGGCAATTCCGTAATTTCTTTAGGTAAACAAGTCTATAATTCCCATATCTTTCGATTATATCCATGCCTGAAGAATAAATACGCGATCTTAAAACTAACGATATATTCCGAAAGGTTTTCGCATGAACAATCATCCTGACGTTGCTTACTATTATCCAGCGCCATATTGGATGTTGCGCGAGAGTGACTGGGTCAAGTCGCTTCTGTTGTTCTTTGACCAGATTGCCATCCTATTGCCCGACTACATGTACGGACGCCACAAAGCTGCGGACCCAACCCTTGCGGGTCATATGGAAGACCGCGGGCTGCTGCGAGTTCTGGAACCCAAAGAATGGATCGACGAAGAAATGGCTAATCAGCTCGCCGAGATTATTGTCGGACTGTTGACCGACGGAGCATTCGACAATCTCCCCAAGCATAAATATTTCCAGGAATTGTCTCGGTCACGAATAGGATACGGCGTAGACATGGATCTTTCTGATTTTCTTGTCGAAGAGCTCAAAGCCAAGGGTCTGGCGCGTCCAAGCGAAGACGGCGTTTCCGTTCCGCTTCACCCGACCGTGCGCACCACGATCCTGGTCGTTCTCGCACAGCTCTCGCGTCGGGCCGGAACCAAGCACGACCTTGCCATCCATCCGACAACCAACGTCGCCGATTCTATTGAGGACCTGTCCGCCGTGCTGTCTGGAGACAAAATGCCGTCCCGCGGAAAAGTGATAGAACTTGATCTTCAACACGTAAGTTTCGATATGGGCCTAGTTCCTCTTGATGAGATCATTCAGTTCCGGGACGAGCACCGCGATGCCCACAGCACTTATATGCGCAACCTGCACCGGTTCATGGCGGAACTGGCCAATACCGAAATCCTCGAAGAGCGGGAAACTCTGCTGCTGGAACGTCGCCAAGAGATCGCAGACGCCGCCTCAGATATCCGGCGCCTTACCATGCGACAGTTCGGCAAAAATCTTGCCTCGCCAGGATTCGCTATTGGGCTCGTGGGAAGCGCTTGGTCTCTTAATGCCGGCGACTATGTCGGAGCAGTCCTTGCTGCTGCAGGGGGATTAATCCCGGGATTTTTAGGCCAAAAAGAAAAAGTCTCTGCTTATTCATACTTGTTCTCCGTTGGGCGCAATTACCGGGTATAACCTGCAATCATGACAGGAAGTCTTTAATTGCACTACTGCATGCTCTGCTTCCGCCACGAATTTACCGCTTTTTCCGTATTAGCTTTCGGTTCATCCTCGCTCCAACAATCCCAAAACGGCACTGTATTGCTGTCCGGTTCTCTCTCAGGTTTTGAAACCCGAACCCTTACAGGCAAAAGGCTTGCATCGCCGACGACAAGCGCTTCGCCTACATCGAGAACAGGAAGCAGATCGCCGAAACTTCCCAAGCTGTCAGGGAGAAGGTGTTTAATAACCCTCTGGTCGTCACCGTTAGTCAGCCGCATGGCGATCACATTGTTGCATTGACTCAGAACGGTTCTGTTGACTTCAGACGGGCGCTGGCTGATAACAACAAGTCCTATGCCGTATTTACGCCCTTCTTTGGCGATTCGCTCAAAGATCTCAACAGCTACCGCGTCTGCACTATGTGCCGATGCTTCTTGCGGAATATACAGGTGAGCCTCGTCGCACAATATGGAGATTGGATGACGTTCCGTGGAAGGGGACCATTGGTTTGCAGTGAAAATTATTCTTGCCAGCAAACTGACCATCAAAGGAAGCACATCTGAAGGAACCTCTGAAAAATCTATAATTTTAATCCCGCCTTTGTTGTTCTCCTGCGCTCCGCGTCCAGCAATCAGTTCATGAACCATTTTCGCAAGCCAATCCATTTCCATGCATTCGTTTGGAGGCTTGAAAAGAAACCCAAGACGCCTGTCTTCCTTTTTGGCTTCCAGTCGGCCAATTAAGCGACTCAGTTTGCCATTGTAAGGACCGGCCTTGTCAGTACCACTTCTCGCACCTGGTACTCGCTCTGTATCCAGATAGGTTAGTTTTTCAAGAACATGATTGACGTCAAAAGGCACAGGACTGTCGATCGTAAAATTGGCCAGTATGTCGTCATACTCGGGAGATTTGAGCTTGTCCTTCTTTGCGTCAATGATTGAACGAGCCATCACCATTGTTTGGTTGGGCGCATTCTGATCGCTTCTGTCTACAAACATGGATACCAAGGCTTCATATCCGAGCAGCCAGTACGGCAGGTGAAGGACACCCTCTTTCAAACCGCCTCCTTTTTCAACATCAGAAGGCCCCGCAATCCTTAAATGCCTGAATTCCTCTCCTTTAAGCGGCTTGTATTCTCCGTGAACATCAAATAAAACCGCGTTAGCCTGCGGTAATTGCGCAATCTGTTCGAGTAACCGAGCAGTTGTGTAGGACTTGCCCGATCCCGTACTTCCGACAATCACCGCATGTCTTTGGAACAGCTTGTTGCCGTTCAGGAATGTCTCCGCTTCATCGTCCAGAGTATACTTGCCTAAAGACAGCTTTTTCCCACCATCTTCAACGCTGGAGATAATCTGCATGAAGCTCGTGAGACGCTCTCCTTCCAAGGAGAAGCAGTTGGCGTCGATTTCCGGAACCGTCTCTAGAGTGCGACGAAAAATATTTGACTTTTTCCCCGACCGGTTAAGAAACGTACCTATTAGGGTTATCCTGACCAAGTTGTTTTCCGGCAGATCAGATTCTATCCGATCGGTCTCCTCTTCATCTTCAATCTCCCTTCCGCGCTTGCGGACGATTTTATTCACAATTCCGATTAAATGTTGGCTAGCCTTGCTGCTCTGAAGTGCCACCAGCCTGTTAACCTGAATGCTTTTCAGGCGTTCTATATCGTCAACCCTGATAATAACCGTTGCCGTATCAACGGAAATAACCGATCCTAAAGCCTCGTTATCCTCAAAATCTAAAATCGCCATTCACTGCCTCCTTTAATTTGTGGGCGTTACCAGCTTTATAAAACCTTCTAATGACCAGAAATCCCCCTCTTCTATAAACCTTCCATCGGGAAAGTCGGCGCAATATGCCCTAGAACCTTTTTCGGCTTTCTCAATCCCAAGATATTTCTCCCCCGATTTATCTCTTAAAAACGATTTGGCCTCGGCGGTTAGAGTGTGCGCGAGCACTACCACGGGAATGTTGTTTCTCCTGCATCTTTCGACAAGTTTCGTTTGTATTTGGGGATCCCTGAAACCAAACCCCACGCATAGATAACCTCTGGCTTTCTCAAGCACCCTGTCCGCCTCGGAAATTAAGGAGCGGAAAGGTTCTTGGTGAGTTTTTTCAAATTTATTCAATCCTGGAGTGACGATTTCAGGAACCAGCTTCACATCTGGGAATTCAAATACCGGCAATCCGACTATCGTGCCGTCTTCTCGGGCAAACCAATCCAGTGAACCGTGTACTTTCCAAACTCTCACAGTGCGCATTGGATGGGTTCCTAGAAAAATTTTCAATTTCTCTGCATCCTCCCTGGCCTGAAAGTAGCCGGGAGTAAACCCTGTCAGGCAAACTATTCCAGCTGAATTGCATGCATATTCAACTGCCCGGTCGTAATTTGTTGTAACGATATCTATCAGCCTATTGGTGCTTTGGAAAAGTCTTTTCAGGATATTTGAGAGGGGAAATGGGTACCCTCCGCTGATTGATTTCATGAAAAGCCGTTTGTCCTTTTCGCAAACACACTTCCATGTCTCGACAATCATTTTATCGAGAAGAGCTTCTGGAATGGATTTTCCTTCAAGAGCTTTTTCCAAATGATCTCCCTTGTTCAGTGACTCCTTCACTTCCGACCACGCTCTGGCTTCATCCTTACAACTTGGGGCCATACGACCAAGCAAATGTCTCCTGAGATCATCCATGCTCGGTAATCCGTGGGGCATCGATGCCCCGCTTCCTAATATAAAAGTAGGATTGGCTTCGTAGCAGGACTGTGCAAGAAGCGATATTTTCTCAATGCTCACTCTGACTTCCTTTTTTCCCAGCACCCGTCGAACTTAATCAAAGTGCAATTCTGTGTTTGAAAATATACCGCGGTTTCGGACCGACAAATCAACACCCGGCGAGAACCGGGTAGAACCCCAAACCCCTCTTGATTATTTCTGTTCGGTAAATTCAGCGTCTATAACGTCGTCGCCCGAGGTGGAATTTCCCTGCTCTGATGCTTGGCCTTCGGCCCCACCCTCCCCGGCACCTGCGGCGGCTTCTTCCTGCTGTTTTTTGTACATAAGCTCCGCAAGCTTGTGAGAGACAGCGGTTATTTTCTCCGTCGCTTGGTCGATCTTGTCCGGATCATCAGACTTAAGGGCTTCCCTTCCTTCCTCAAGAGCCTGCTCAAGTTCCTTTTTCTCATCATCGGAAAGGCCGTCGCCAAGCTCCTGAAAGCTCTTGTCGGTCCTGTAGACAAGCTCGTCAAGTTGGTTTCTCTTCTGGACCTGCTCGCTTTTTTCCTTGTCTTTCTCGGACATTTTCTCGGCTTCATCGACCATGGAGTCGATCTCGTCGCTGCTTAGCCCGCTTGAAGCCTCGACCTTCACTTTCTGTTCCTTCTGGGTCGCGTTATCCTTCGCGGATACGTGGAGTATTCCGTCGGCATCAGTGTCGAAAGTGACCTCTATCTGTGGAATTCCCCTTGCCGCCGCGGGAATGCCCGACAGGATGAACCTGGCAAGCGTCCTGTTATCGGCCGCCATCTGCCGCTCTCCCTGAAGCACGTGGATCTCAACCGAGTTCTGGTTGTCTTCGGCCGTGGTGAAAACTTGGCTTTTCTTTGTGGGAATGGTCGTGTTTCTCTCGATGATGGTGGTCATGACCCCTCCGAGGGTTTCTATACCCAGTGAGAGCGGTATCACGTCGAGAAGGAGCACGTCGGTTACGTCCCCTCCGAGCACGCCCGCCTGTATGGCTGCCCCCATGGCGACCACCTCGTCGGGGTTTATTCCCCTGCTCGGCTCCTTTGCGAAAAAGTCAGTCACGACTTTCTGCACAAGCGGAATCCTGGTCGATCCGCCGACCAGTATTACCTCGGCTATCTCGCCGGGGCGAAGCCCCGCATCCCTGAGAGCCTGCTCGCAGGGCTTTAGGGTGCCTTTCACGAGATCCTCTACAAGCTGCTCGAACTTGGAGCGCGTTATCTTGAGCACCAGGTGCTTGGGACCGCTTGCATCAGCCGTTATAAACGGCAGGTTTATTTCCGTCTCTACGGTGTTTGAAAGCTCGATCTTGGCCTTCTCCGCGGCTTCTCTCAGCCTCTGCACGGCCATCTTGTCCGCCCCGAGGTCTATTCCGGAATCCTTCTTGAATTCGGAGACAATGTAATCTATGACCCTCTTGTCAAAATCGTCTCCGCCGAGATGCGTGTCGCCGTTTGTGGACTTAACCTCTATGACGTTGTTTCCGACCTCAAGCACCGATACGTCAAAAGTTCCGCCCCCGAGATCGTAGACGACTATCATCCCCTCTTTTTTCTTGTCAAACCCGTAGGCAAGTGCCGCCGCGGTCGGTTCGTTTATTATGCGTTTTACGTCAAGACCGGCTATTTTTCCGGCGTCTTTCGTTGCCTGGCGCTGGCTGTCGTTAAAATACGCGGGAACGGTGATAACGGCTTCTTGGACTTCTGAACCCAGGTAATCCTCTGCTGCTTTCTTGAGCTTCGTCAGCACATGCGCTGAGACCTGCGGGGGAGAGTACTCTTTTCCCTCGACCTCGACCCAGGCGTCCGCTTTGCCTGATTTCACTACCTTGTAGGCAAGGCTGTCAGCTTCGCTCGATATCTCCTCGAACCTGCGGCCCATAAGTCTTTTGGCAGAGTAGACGGTGTTCTCGGGGTTGGCCACGGCCTGGCGCTTCGCCGGTCCGCCGACCAGGACCTCATCTCCGTCCTTTAGAAACGCGACCACCGACGGGGTGGTTCTCGTGCCTTCCTCGTTTATTATCACTTTCGGCTCGCCGCCCTCAACGATGGCGACGCATGAATTGGTTGTTCCAAGGTCTATTCCTATTATCTTAGAAGCCATTTAATTCCTCCTGGGTTTTCTTCTTGTTACGGGTGAATTTCAAGTTTTTCGGCCATGTGTACCCTGAGTTTCCCTATGGACTCGGCCTGTATCTGCCTTACCCTCTCCTGGGAGACCCCGAGGTCACGGGCTATTTCATGGAGTTTTCTTGGAGGTTCGGTGAAATACCTCTCGTTTATCACCTTTTTCTGTCTCTCTGAAAGCATCTCGAGAGCTTCGCGCAGATTCTCCCTGGCAAGGCTGTCAAACCCGAGTTCGCCGAGCACCTGCTCCTGGTTATCCGACGGGTCGGGGAGCATCTCCCCGTAAGTGGCCGAGGAGTCGTCCCCCGCGGGACGCTCAGAGAGGGAGAGATCTCTTTTGGAAGCGCGGACCTGCATCTCTGAGATTTCTTCTTCCTTAACGCCGAAATGGTCGGCCAGGCGACTTATATCGTCATCTTCCATGCTGGCGGCAGTTATCCCGAGTTTTCGCTTTGCCCCTTCTATTCTCTGGAAAAGTTTTCTCTGGGATTGCGTGGTTCCGATCTTCACGTTGCTCCAGAACTTCATTATGTGGTTCTGGATCCTTACCCTGATCCACCACACCGCGTAGGATATGAGCCTGTACCCCTTGTAGGGGTTGAATTTCTGAACGGCGCGCATCAGTCCTATCGAACCTTCCTGAACAAGGTCCATCATCGGAAAACCGTAGGATCTGTACTCAGAAGCGATTCTCATCACGAACCTTAGGTTTGACACCACGAGTTTGTTGGCCGCTTCAAGATCTTCGTTTTCGTAATATCTGACCGCAAGCGCGTACTCTTCCTCTTTTGAGAGAAGCGGATGTTTTTCCATCTCTCGCATGAAAACCGAAAGAGAATCGCACGTTGCAACTGCCGTTTGCATCTAGCATGTACCTCCACTTCTCAAACTAATCATCAGAAGGTGTATGTCAAGGCTTTGAAGCAAAATAAGAAATAAGAAAGAAACGATAGAAAATATCTTAGGTGTTAGTTGTAACTCCCTTCAATTACTACCTTGATGGCCTCGCTAACCTCATATTGCTAAGAAGACGCTTCAAAGAACAGGCTGTGTCGCAATATACCTTGCCTATTCAGTCCGCTACGTCTTAGGAATTTGATGAGCATCAAAGACAAAACAACTTGTATCTGGCTATCTTGATACTGTCTTGAAATCGCAAAAACAGATAAAAGTGATAGTGTGCTCATTCACTTGTGAAGTAAGTTGTTTGATTTGCTTTTGTGCCAAAGCATTTTTCCAGCTACAATTTATAAATATGTAATTTACCTTTCTACTTGTTTTAAGCTGATTCCTCATGCCTTCCCTAAACGCTAGCCTGAGGCTCCGTCCAACTCGTATCGGGTTTCTCGTTCGTCCAACGGATCTGTCGAACCTAAGGAGAATTTTTCAGATCTGCAATTGTCTATGGGGCGGAATGTACAATCCCATCATCCCGGTATGCCGCTCACTACCAGCAGCGTGGCGACGAGATCTTAAGAAACGCCCGTCTGGTTATCAGCTTGCCATGTCTTACGTTCGGTTCTTCGAGCCCGACGTGTTCGTTGAGACAGAACCTGGACTGGCTCGGTCGATTGGTATTGCAGATAATACTCAGAGTAGATTGTTCTCTCGTGTGCTCTCATTCGACGACTTCGTGTTGGGAGATGACCGCTATCATGACTTCAAATTCGGTCTGAACATTTTCGATGTGTATGAGCAACTGTATCACAACGAGTATAAATTTCTTCGCCGTGACGACAGTCTCGTAGCTCTCTTCCACAATTGTGATTGTGCGTACGTGGATGCGGTCTTCGGGGGATTCCCAAAGGACAAAACTCTTTCCTATATTCAACAGAAATACATAGACGTATTTAACCCAGCAATTCTGAAACACGAGCCATCAGACTGGCTCAAATTTGCCAATGAGCATGGACTCTGTCCTTTAAAGCTAACTGGGTATTATCTAAGGAAACAATTCAACAATAATGGGTGGGGTCCAACAATCTTCGTAGCAAACCCGACATCTCCGTTGGACCTTCTTGACCTGTGGAATTTGAGGCTTATTCGCAAAACCGTATTGCCAGTCAACTCCGAATGGCTACCGGACCTGAAGGACTACCTTCACGACTTTATAGTTCAAAATCATCGTCCTTTGCCGCGGAATCCTCATGGTGCGATGATAAGGACCACAGTTGAGATTGGAAATTCATTCTCTGAGGAAGAAGCTAATCATCTTGTCCATAACATGGTTACAGGTTTGCCACAGGGATCCTTATCAACAAAGTTTTGGTACGATCCCATTTGGGAAAACCACCATGACGATGCTTTTGCACCTCTTCTCCCTGTCGAGATTCTTGCCAGGTCTTCGAATCTCGACCTATCTATTTCAGAGGGAGGCAGACCATCAATTAAATTTCAATCACTTACACCTGAATTTGCATCGGAATATGGAGGAGGAAATGTACGTTGGGTGAACGTAGTCTCACTCAGAGATTTTCAGGACAAATATAGGTTCGCATTAGTTCTCCCTTCGGCTTTGGCATCTTGCTCATACGATCATCTACGTACGCCAGGTCCACTACTTGTCTCTAGGGAAGGATTCGTACTTCCTCAGCGCTACAAGCACCTTCAAGAGTACATAGGGTTGCTGTCGGGAACCAAAGCCATTGTTGGTTGGTTTAAGCAAAACGGCATCAGTGCCAAGGTATCGGACGCAGGCCGAGTTGCTGACCAAATACTCTTATCTGTGGATGGGTTTCGGGGTATCCAAATTCTCCAAAACAAGGACACACTGCAACTCCTCGACAAGATGTCAAAGAGCACAAGACTATTGGGTGAAGACACAATTGAGGAGTATCCAGACCGAACCTGTTCTGTCAGCGATTGGGAGGCATTAATGAAACGCCGTGAGAAGAATAACTTGATGGGAAAGAATTACTTGGATCGGCTCGTTGAAACAGGCGCACTTAAGCTCGGATTGTCGGTGTCATGTCCAAACTGCCAGAAAAAAAACTGGTACGGACTAAACGATCTTGCGGAGAAGGTGTTATGCGAAAGGTGTTTGAAAGAATTCAATTTCCCTCAGGGCAATTCCAAAAAACCCCAATGGAAGTATCGTGTTGCCGGACCGTATAGCGTGCCCAACTACGCGGGTGGATCATACGCGACCGTACTAGCTTTGAATTGCATTGCACACAAATTAGGGCCCTACCAGAACAGTACCATAACGTTCTCTACAAACTTAGACTTGGAAGTGAACGGTAAATCATTGGAGATTGATTTTGCGTGCTGGTTTCAACGGAAAGGTTATATGGATAGACAAGCCGAACCTATATTTCTGGTGGGAGAAGCAAAGTCTTTCGCCGAGAACTCATTCTCCAAAGACGATATAGCTCGATTGAAACAGGTCGGACAGAAGATGCCTAGTACATTCCTAATCTTTGCAACCTTGAAGCTGGAGCTTTCCCCTGAGGAGCGCAGTCAGATTGGAAAGCTCGCCATATGGGGTCGACTGCCTGATGCCAGCGGAAGCCCCCGAAATCCAGTGATTGTACTTACGGGCACGGAGTTGTTAGAATCCCTCCCCTTTGGAATCTCGGAAGCCTGGAAGAAAACTGGTGGAAAACGACAAAATCTTGTTAAGCCTGCATACCTTAAGATGGACAATCTATGGACACTGGCGGATATCACTCAGCAGGCATATCTGGGACTCCAGCCTATGAGTGAGTGGCTTCACGAGTACTGGAAGCACCGATACAAACGGCAGTCGCAACGCTGATATAACGGGGAAATAAAATTGCCAATGGCAGGATCACTTTACTCGTTATACTGAGTTCTCATTCCTCAATCCCTAAAGGTTCCGGTCCATGCGTGATTTCCTTAGATTCTCCCCGTTCTATCTCCCAGCGTTGACGAAACCTTTTTGAACTCTCCGAGCTGAAGCGAGCCTCATATAAGTGAACAAAGTCGAGCCTATCGACCATGACATCGAAGGATTCTTCACGGGCCAAGGAATTCATTTCTTTGATCATTTCTCCTTTATCGAGATTCCACAATTCTATGCTTTTCGCATTGCCTCTTTTGTTTTCAACTGTCAAGATATTCCCATTCAAGGATGGACCGATTCGAAGAGTAAGATGGGGGATGGTGTCCCGTAAGCCCGCTGTTACTTGCTCCTGCAACAATTCTGTCTGCTTGCCAAGCTGTTTCCGTGTAAGCAATAGCTCCTCGCGCTGAAGGCGGAGCTCTCTGGACTGTAGGAGATACCCGTATACCAACCAACCGAAAGCCAGAGGTGTGAAAAACCCTGCCAGAAAATCTCCCAACTCGTTGAGGGGTTTTGTCTTTAAGAGCTCCAATATCTCGTTAAAGCGCAAAGAGAGAATGGCGACGATGTAGAGAATACTGACGATAACTATTACACAGAAACCAATAGACTTCATTCTTCCGCCTTTCGAGTGTTCTGGGGTCTCTTTTCTCACCTCTCCGTACTCTTACTTCCCCTTCCGATGCTTATCTAATCATTCTCCTGTCATCTGTTGCCCCCCGACGAACTGTTTCGGAGTCAGTTGCTGAGCAAAACGGCCACACATAGATGGATGTTAATTATATCAAGTTGTAAGGGACTTTTAAAAGTGCTTGAAACACCATTTAAAACACTTTTGAAAAATGGTTTGATAATGTAATCAGGTCTTTTTTATATTTGTATAAGCAAAAAAACCTGATGAATTCCGTGGTCATTATATAGTCATCACTGAACGAAAAGTCATCTAATTTCAATATCAGAGTTGGTGGAATTATGGAGAAAAAGCAGCGATTCTCCAAGGCATAGGCTGCATAGAAAAACCTTCCAAAATGTTCTCTATCTCAACAAAGATCAAGCAAAAAAATTGGACTTTGTTGGGGCAACGCATGGAGGTTGGGAAGTAAAAGAGGTCATCCTTTTATAAAGAAGTTATAGATAAATATCTGATTGAAGAGACAGTGAAAGCAGTAGCTTTTTAAAACAGAAATCTAAATTGTTCAGACAAAAAGATATTTAGTATTTACTTCCCGGTCGGTCTGATTTTGTAGTTAAGCCACTTTCCCAGCTATATTTGATATTTATGTTTGGTCTCAACGGTAATTTCCAGACTCGGAACCTGTTCAAGACCATCGATTGTTTTCAGGACTAGAGGTTCTGCATCCAATATCTAGGTGGTTCGTTGGGCAGAGAGTGACATTCAATCTGAAGCAACTCACATGGCACAAGCACGAAAGAAAAAAACAAAGTCTGATCACGACGTGAAGACAGAGTCTCATGGTGCCACAACTGGCTACGAAGCCGAACTGTGGCGCATGGCCGACACCTTGCGTGGCTCAATGGACGCAGCCGAATACAAGCATGTCGTCCTCGGCCTCATTTTTTTGAAGTACATTTCCGATGCCTTCGAGGAAATGCATGCCCACCTAGAGGGCGAGCGTTCGCAGGGTGCTGACCCGGAGGATCCAGACGAATACCGCGCCATAAATATCTTTTGGGTACCACCTGAGGCCCGCTGGTCCCATCTCAAAGCTCAAGCGAAGCAGCCCACCATTGGCCAACTGGTTGACGACGCGATGGCTGGAATTGAGCGTGACAACCCGGCACTCAAGGACGTGCTGCCCAAGGGCTACGCTCGCCCGGCTCTCGACAAGCAACGGCTCGGTCAGCTCATTGATCTCATAAGCAACATCAAAGTAGGCGATGAAGATGCCCAGTCTAAGGATGTGCTTGGCCGTATTTACGAGTATTTTCTATCCCAGTTCGCAAGTGCCGAGGGCAAGAAAGGCGGCGAATTCTACACCCCGCGTTGCGTTGTCAAGCTACTAGTTGAAATGCTAGAGCCCTACCGGGGCAGAGTTTATGACCCTTGTTGCGGTTCTTCAGGCATGTTTGTGCAATCAGTCGAGTTCATACATGCACATGCCACCGGCAATGATAATAGCGGAAAAGTGCCACGAGGTGTGAAGACTGATATCTCGATCTACGGCCAAGAGTCGAACTACACGACTTGGCGATTGGCAAAGATGAACCTTGCCATCCGCGGAATTGAAGGTCTGATTGCTTATGGTGACAGTTTTCACAACGATCGCCATCCTGATCTCAAAGCCGACTTCATACTCGCCAATCCGCCGTTTAACGTTTCTGACTGGGGTGGTGAGCGACTCACCGACGACAAGCGCTGGCAATATGGCAAACCGCCCAAGGGCAATGCCAACTTCGCCTGGGTGCAACATATCATCCATCACCTAGCGCCTAACGGTACAGCAGGTTTTGTGCTTGCCAATGGCTCGATGTCTTCAAACCAATCAGGCGAAGGGAAAATCAGAAAGAGTTTGATCGAAGAGGATCTAGTAGACTGCATGGTCGCACTACCGGGTCAGCTCTTCTATTCGACTCAGATCCCCGCGTGCCTTTGGTTTCTTGCCCGTGACCGTAGAGATGGAAGATTCCGTGATCGCCGCGGTGGAGTGCTGTTCATTGACGTGCGTAAGCGAGGTCGAATGGTGGATCGTACCCATCGCGAGCTGACAGATGAAGACATTGCTCGTATTGCCGATACCTACCATGCCTGGCGTGGAGAAGAAAAAACAGGCGAGTATGCCGACATTCCGGGTTTTTGCAAGAGTGCATCGCTAGAAGAAATACAGAAACACGGCCACGTACTAACCCCAGGCCGTTATGTTGGCGTGGAAGTACAGGAGGATGATGGGGAACCGTTCGAAGACAAGATGAAGAGGCTCGTTGCCCAACTACACAGACAACAGGATAAAGCCACAAAACTTGATAAGGCAACCGCTGCCAACCTCAAGGAACTTGGATATGGCGAGTGAGTGGACTACAACAACTGTTGGTAAGTTTGCTCCGTTTGAATACGGCAAGGGTCTACCGCCCTATATGTCAGGGGAGTTGTCGCGATTTTTGAGTTTTCAAGTTTCAAAAAATTAATTTTTTGAAACTTGAAAAAAGGAGGACAACTTCTATGCAGTACAGTTACGAATTCAAGGCTCAGGCAGTGGAGAAAGTTCTGAGCCGAGGACCTGATGTTTCTTTCAATTCCGTTGCGCAAAGCTTCGGCATTGATCATTCTACTCTGAGAAGGTGGGTGGCTAAGTCTCAAATCCATCATCTCGCGGAGGAGAATATGACC
>JAJDUA010000059.1 GCA_022826905.1 Candidatus Dadabacteria bacterium | reverse complement strand
GGACCGAAGTCTGCGTGGCGCGAGCCGAAACCGAACGCCCGGCGGTTTTCATCAGCTTAAATCCATCGAACCGCCACGTACGGACCCGTACGCGTGGTGGTGTGGGAGGGGAGAAATCGCGAGGTTTCCCCCTATCCCGATCCTGCTTAACGCCAGAGAGGGTTGAATACTAGTCCGGAGAGGATTTTCGGATAGAAATAGGTGGTCTTGTGAGGCATCTTGGTTCCGTCGAGAACCACTTTGAATATGTCCTCTGATTTTAGCTTGGGAAGAAGAAACCCGGCCTCAAACTCCCCGTTGTGCACATTTTCGAATACTTCTTCCGGGAACTTGGAGTATCGTACGCCTGCCTTGTCTTCTTCTATCAGTGCTTCAAACACCCGACTGTGAAGAATTATCACGGCGAGGTTCTCGTAGTCTTTTTCATTCTTCGTCTTGGGAGTAAGCCTGAAGGTTCTCCCGGGATCCCTGGTTACAACGGATATCTGGTCCGGGCCGAGATCAAGCGAATGCTCAAGCGCAATTCTCTCGACTTCGAAATCTTCCCGCAGATTGTCGATCAGTTTATCCCCGACTTTTCTTGCTATCCTGTGAGTGGGATTAATTATAAGTCCCTGGCCTTCTCCGCGCGAGAGGTAGGTCATTACATAATCCCAGGGCATCTTTCCTGAATTCTTCCCCGTTTCTTCCCTTTTAAGGTTTCTGAAGTTTATCGAGGTTTCGTAACGGTGGTGACCGTCTGCGATCAGAATCGATCTGTCTGCGAGGTGGCTTTTTACGCGTTCTATGATTTTTGGATCGGATACCTTCCAGAGAGTATTTCTTATTCCTTCTTCAAATGTGACGTCCACAAGCGGTTCTCCGATATTTTTATCTACATCCTCCTCGATCTCTCCCGAGGTGTCGGGATAGACGCAGAAAATCTGGCTCAGGTTGGAGTTGCATGCGATTGTGAGCGCCAGTCGGTCTTCCTTGTGTTTTCTGAAAGTCTGTTCATGCGGCAGGACGATTTTTTTGTCGAGGTCCTCGACCTTTAGGTTCGCTATGAACCCTTTCCTTGTGTAGCGTTGTCCTTCGAACTCAAAATCCTGGTAGTAAGGATAGATTGAAGGCTCATCGTCCCTTATGAGCACTTTGTCGCGGAGCCACTTCGAATAGATTTCCTTCGCGTTTTGATAACGCTGGTTGCCTTCTCCGCCGGGCAGTTCAATTCTGACGGCGTTAAAGGGACTTTTGGCGCAGAGTTCTTCGCGTTGCCGAGGACTTATTACGTCGTAGGGAGGAGCGATGACTTTCGCGAAGTCCTCGACGGCTTCCTTGCTGTATCGTATACCTCTGAAAGGTTCTATTTCAGCCATGAAGAATTTTCTCTATTTCGGTTACGGAAAGATCGCCCTCTCTGATAATCTCGGGTGACGTGGCCGTCAGGTTCACTATCGCTGAACCTGTTGAGGGTGGAAGGTTACCAGAATCAACGATAACATCAATCCCGCTCGGAAAATCCCTGCGGATATCGTCGAACCGGTTTGAGTTGCCCCTGCCGCTTATGTTTGCGCTCGTAGAGGTTATTGGTTCTCCCACGCGACGGAGAATCTCTTTTGCGAAAGGTGAGGTGGAGATTCTTGCCGCGACCGAGTCCCTTCCTCCCGAGACCTCTTGGGGGAAAACGGATTTCGGATGCAGTATGAGTGTAAGGGGTTTTTGGCTCCGTGAGTATCTTGCGAGAAGGTCGCCGGGAACATGGAAGTGGCGGTCAAACATTTCCTCATCAGTTACGAGGACTATAAGTCCCTTGCCTCCGGATCTTTGTTTTATCCTTACTATTCTACGGCAGGACTCTTGGTTAAACGCAAGACAGCCGATCCCGTAGAGAGTTTCGGTCGGGTATAAGATGACCCCTCCGCCCGTAAGGCATTCGGATAGCTTATCGAATACGAGCGGATCGGTTTCTTTGATAATCTCAGTCAATTTTTCGCGTTCCCCGGGTTCCGATATACTATAAGTTTAACGATGGACACGCAAGCTGTAAAAAGAACCGGCAGATGGAAATCCCGTATCGCCTCGGAGCTTGTGGGAATCCTAGGTGCCGGGGCGGTTATATCAGCCGAGGATGAGCTGATCGCTTATGAAAGCGACGGGCTTACGGGATACAGGGTAAAGCCTCTTTTCGTTGTTCTGCCTTCAACTGCGGAGGAGGTTTCCCAAGTCGTAGGGCTTTGCAATCGCGAGAAAATTCCTTTTGTTCCGAGAGGGGCGGGAACCGGGCTGTCCGGAGGCGCTCTTCCCAGTCGCGAGGGAATAGTCATATCGCTTTCGAGGATGAACAGGATTCTTGAAGTGGATATCCCGAACCGCGTCGTTGTGGTCGAGCCCGGAGTGGTCAATATTTCCGTAACCGATGCCGTGAGCGCCGAGGGATTTTACTACGCCCCCGATCCTTCAAGCCAGATCGTGTGCACAATAGGAGGCAATGTCGCCGAGAATTCAGGTGGAGTTCATTGTCTTAAGTATGGAGTCACGACCAACCATGTGCTCGGAGTGGAGATGGTTCTGCCCGACGGAGCAGTGGTCATGCTTGGGGGTCCTTCCCCGGAGAGTCTAGGATATGATCTTCTTTCGCTTGTGGTCGGAAGCGAGGGGCTTTTGGGCATAGTGACCAAGGTCTTTTTGAGAATAATAAAAAAACCTCAGATGGTTAAGACTCTTCTCGCTTCCTTTGAGAGAATTGAAGACGCCGGGGCGTCGGTTTCCGCAATCATTTCTTCCGGGGTTATCCCCGCGGGAATGGAAATCATGGACAATCTCAGCATAAACGCTGTGGAAACCACTGTGGGCGCCGGATATCCTAGGGACGCGGGAGCTATTCTTCTCGTGGAGCTTGATGGACCCGGCGCGGAGGTTACCGCGCAGGTTCCTGCCGTAAGCCGGATACTTAGGGAAAACGGCGCGATTGAAATAAAGCTGGCGGCGGATGAAAACGAGAGACAGCTTTTCTGGAAGGGGCGTAAAAGTGCGTTTGCCGCCATGGGGAAGATAAGTCCCGGATACTATGTTCAGGATGGTGTGATTCCCAGGAGCAGCTTGGCCAGGGTGCTTGGAGAGATAGGGGAGCTCGGCAGAAGGTACGGTCTTCGGGTTGCAAACGTCTTTCATGCGGGGGACGGGAATCTTCATCCGCTGGTGCTTTATGATCCCGAAGTTGAGGGAGAATCCGAGAAAGCCGAGGAACTTTCCGGGGAAATTCTCAGGGTATGCGTTGACGTCGGCGGCAGCATTACGGGAGAGCACGGTGTTGGGTTTGACAAGAAAAGGTTTCTTTCGCTTATGTTCAGCGAACAGGAAATAGACACGATGAATCTGGTGCGGTGCGCTTTTGACGAAGAAGGACTCTGCAATCCCGGCAAGGTGTTCCCGACTCCTAGGACGTGCGTTGAGCCCGGGATGGGAAAACATGGTTCCCATAATCACGCGCCAAAGGGAATGGGAGAGCTTTTCTAGCGAAGCCGGGCCGTGTTCAGGGCCCTAAGATCCGACCGTTTAAAACAAATGTCTCACATAGCAGAACTTTCCAGAATGGTTTCAAATTTCCATGTTCCCGGTTCCGGTGGTACGGACTCGAGTGTTCCGGAATTCGGATTCTCTCCAGAAGTAATTCTCTATCCCGAAACCGTCGAGGAGATATCCCGGGTCCTCGGGTTCGCTTCGCAGAAAGGCATTCGTGTTTTTCCTTTTGCGGGGGGCACCAAGCTTTCACTCGGCAGCCCGGTCCGTGCGGCGGGTGCGGCGCTCTCGCTCAAGCGTCTTGACAAGCTCCTGTTTCACGAGCCTTCCGACATGGTTTCCACGGTCCAATGCGGGATGGAGGTAAGGGAGTTCCAGAATGCGGTCGGGCGTGAAAACCAGCTTTTTCCCGTGGATCCGCCGGGTCTTAGCTCCGGGGCCACCGTGGGAGGACTTGTGTCGACAAATCTTTGCGGTCCAATGAGTACCAGATACGGTACGTGCAGAGAGCTTGTCCTGGGAGTCAGGGCCGTGAGAGCTGACGGTGAGATCATAAACTTGGGAGGAAAAGTAGTTAAAAACGTAGCGGGTTATGATATTCCCAAGCTTATGACAGGTTCGCTCGGAACCCTGTGCGTCTTGGTAGAAGCGACTTTCAGGTTATACCCCCGCCAACCCTTCTCAAGAACCCTGGTTCTGGGTTTTGACGACCATGTTTCCTGTTCCCGCGCGGCTAGGGCGATACTTGCTGCGGATGTAGTTCCCACATGTTTTGAAATACTTGACGAGAGACTCTCTTCGGAATTTTCAGTCGCACCGGGGGCTAAAAGAAGCATCCTGCTCAGGTTCGACAGCTTCGAAGAGGCGGTGGTCGAGCAGATAAAACAGGTGAGGGAGATAACCTCTGGAAAACCTGCCTCTTTCGTTGAGATGGGCGATGAGGATTCACGGGAGTTATGGGATTCAGCAAGGGAATTCCCGTTTTCTTCCGCGGCAAGTTTTTCCTCGAAGCTGACTCTGCCCGTAACTGCTTCAATCGAGATTCTCTCCGATATTGAGAGCGATCCAGCGCTCTCGGGAGTCACAGTGCGCAGTCTTGCAAGGCCCGCCAGGGGGGTTGCGCTTGTTTCGGTAAGCGGTGAGGGTGAAGAGGCGGTCATAGCGGCGGGTTTTCTTGAAAATCTTGCCGATTCGCTCGGGGGCCGTATCATGTTCTCCGATGTCCGTTGCGAACTCAGGGAGAAGGTAAAAGCGTGGGGGGATTTCGGGGATGCGCTTTTTCTTATGAAGAACATCAAACGGCGTTTTGATCCGGGAAACATTCTGCCCGGCGAAAAAATATTCGATGCAGACTGAGGATAAGGATCATGATAAGAAGGGAATCTGGTGAGGGATGGACTCTCATAACGCAGCCAAGCCACGCTTTTCTTTCTTCGAAGATAATGAATTTCTGGGGCAATGAGGATTTCGAGACTATCACTCCCACAGACGAAGTGATGCTGGCGATAAAGGAACATGACTGCGGATGGGAGAAAACGGACTCCGCAGCCGATCTGAACCCGAAAAACGGCTATCCGAGAAATTTCATGGAGATGCGACCTGAAAGCCAGCTTGAGATCTGGTCTGAGTGTTTCGAAAAACATGTCGGCGAGCATCCATATGCCTGCGCTTTAATAGCGCTTCACTTCTCCGAGCTTAATGAGAGGACTATATCCAGAGATCCGGACAACAAGGCGGCCGTTTCGCTTAGAGAGAAAATCAGGGAATTACTGCACCGGAGCCTCGGGGTCGGGGCAGGGGAAGGGAGTCCAGACGAGCGCCTTTCCGCTGATATCCGGACTAACCTCAGGTTTCTTCAGGTGGGCGACATGATATCTCTCGCTCTTTGCCGCGGATCAAAATCAGTCACTATTCCGAACGTTCCGATTAATTACCTTGGAGACACGGTGGAGATAGCCCTGTCATCGGAAGACGGGCTTAACTATACGGTCTGCCCAAATCCTTTTTCTCGGGACTCTCTTCACTTTGATATATCCGGCAGAAAACTTGTGGGAAAATCGTTTGGTGCCCAAGCGGAGCTCAAAGAAGCTTTCCATAGTGCGGGTTTTGAGACTTTTGATTTTTCGATTTCTTCGGGAGCGGAGGGACGCAATGTCGCTTGAGACAGCTTTTGACAATACGGACCGGCCGAGCAGGAAGATAATACAGGACTGCGTTCATTGCGGTTTTTGCCTTTCATCCTGCCCTACCTACCTGGCGACCGGAAACGAGCTTGATTCTCCGAGGGGAAGAATCCATCTGATAAAAGCCGCGGAGGAGGGAAGAATCCCGATGGGCGAGTCGCTTGTAAAGCATCTTGACCTGTGTCTAGGGTGTCTTGCCTGCGAGACCGCGTGTCCCTCTGGAGTCAAGTATGGAAGCCTGATAGAGATGTCGAGGGGACAGATCGAAAGGAGGTTCAAGAGGGGACTGGGGGATAAGATCCTCAGGGCTTTCATTTTCAAAATTTTCCCCTATCCGCGAAAGTTGAGGCTTCTTCTGCCGTTTATCTACCTGATAAAAACACTTGGCCTGAAGAGGGTTTTCCCGCCGTGGCTTCTTAACAGAATAAGTCTCTCGGCTTCTTCCATGTTCCACATGCTGCCCGAGGTAAGTTCCGCTTTCGGGGAGACTCTTTCGGCTTTTTATCCGGCAATTGGAGAGAGGAAAAAGAAAGTTGCCCTTCTGAGCGGGTGCGTTCAGGGGGTCTTCTTCCCGGAAATAAACAGGGCAACGGTCGAAGTGCTTCGCGCAAGCGGTTGCGAAGTTTTTGTTCCCAAGAACCAAGGGTGTTGCGGGGCCCTTTCTGTTCACTCGGGAAGGCTTGAGGAGGGAAGGGAGTTCGCAAGAAAACTGGTGGCCCTTTTCACTACCTTAAAAGTAGATGCCGTAGTTGTTAATTCTGCCGGATGCGGTTCCACTATGAAGGAATACGCCGAAATCCTGCGCGGGGATCCGGTTTACTCCGAAGCCGCGGCGCAGCTTTCAGCGAAAACCGTGGACGTCATGGAATTTCTTTCGGATACGGAAATAGGGGCGGCGCTGCACCCTCTTGATGTAAAGATCACTTACCAGGACGCGTGCCATATTGTTCATGGACAGGGTATACGGTCTGCTCCGAGAGAACTTCTTAGAAGCATCCCGGGACTGGAATTTATCGAAATGCAGCGGTCGGATCACTGCTGCGGAAGCGCCGGGATATACAATATCGTGCAGACGGAAATGTCCGCCAAACTTCTTTCAGGTAAAGTAAGCGAAATAGGGAAAACCGGAGCCGATTATCTGGCCGTCGGTAATCCCGGATGCATGATACAGATCCGCAAGGGACTGCTCGGTTCAGATTCCAAAACCAAAGTTGTGCATCCAGTAGAAATTCTCAACTGGTCGCTAAGAGGCGGCATCAACTAGGTAGAGTGTGGAGACAGCTCTAACCTAGCACAGAATCCTTGCAGGCTTTCGCCACGCGGAACTTCAGGACCTTTCTTGCAGGTATGCTGATCTCTTCACCGGTGGCGGGATTTCTCCCCATTCTGGCACTGCGATTGCTGATAACCAGTTTGCCGATTCCAGGAATCGTGAATTCTCCTTTTTCCTTTACCTCTTCACATGCAATTGACGCTATAGCATCAATAACGGTTTTGGCTGTCGCCTTGGTTATTCCCGCCTTCTCTGCCAAGCTGCTTGAAAGCTGGGACTTTGTTAAAGGTTTTCCGTTCACTAACATCCTCCTTAAAATCTCTTAATAATTATCGGGGTATTCTGGCCAAAAGTCAATCTGTTCTACCGGTTTGCCGGTTGTTGCTAAATCCTCAGATTCTCAATATTGTTATGAATGTCTTTTTTATTGAAGCTTTTGTGGGTGGAAAAACAGATGAGATCTTGGTTCAGGGAAAGAAGAATGAAGGGCTGGTTAACTCTGGTTTTAATATTTCTTGGTTTCCTTTTGGTTCTTTTTCTTCTGTACGCTAGGTTTCTTCAAGAAAGGGAATCGAGCGTGCAGAAGCACTCTCAAGATAATGTTTACAGGCCCATAAAGGTGATGACGCCTGTTGCGTCCTCAGGTTCAGTCTACACCGAAGTTCTCGGAAGAGTCCGTGGCAAGCAGACCGTCTTGGTCCGAACGACCGTTTCGGGATGGGTAAAGCGGATAGATTCCGGCCGAGGTCAGGAAATCGAAAAGGACGGAATTATCCTCGAACTCTACGATTACCGCGTGGAAACGCGTCTTGACGAGGCGAAGTACAATTTAGAGTCCGCCAAAGGGAAGCTTGCCGAGGCTGAAAGGGTATACCGCAGGAACGTGGCTCTTTTTGAGAAGGGAATAGTCTCTGAGGATGAGACCGATGCGTCGCGAAACCTTCTTGAAACCGCCTCGGCCGGCGCAAAGGCCCTTGAAGCTTCTTACAAAAGGGCCAAATGGAATTATGAAAACCTCAAAATCCGCTCCCCTATCCAAGGTCAGATTGTTGAAATCGTTCCCGACATCGGACAGGAGACAAGAAACGGGGATGTGGTAGCCAAGGTCGTTAATCTAAGCGGCAGGAAAGTCATAGCCGGTGTGGATGTGTCCGTTGCCAGAAGCGTCAAGCGGGGGGATGTTCTGGAAGTATCACTCACAAGAGACGGAACGGTGGAAACCGTCGTGGGCGAAGTTGACGGCGTGAGTCCGGGCTCCGATGATTTCTCGGGCACCTACGATATCGAGATTGCCATATCCGATCCCTCGGTAAAATGGTGGCCCGGGGAAATGGTTTCCGTGAAAATACCTGTGCAGACGCTTGATAATGTCGTCAGAATTCCCAAGACGGCTGTTTTGTCCGACAGCGGGGGAAACTTCTCTTTCGTGCTGGTTGAAAAAAACGGAGAAGTTCTCAAGGCTAAAGTGGTGCCGATGTGGGTAGACGATAATTCGGCCTATATATCCTTTGATTCGCTTCCCCCGGCTTCAAGAATCATAACCGAGGGAAACTTCGGCCTCCTTCCCGGTCAGCCGGTAAAGGTTGTCGACTGATCTTCCCTCTCTCCTAGGTGTCCGGGTTCAGCGGGGGTGGTTTCTGAGAAATTCGCATTTTTCCCGGATAATCTCTGTCGCTCTTTGTATCTCCTCAAAGGTGTTTTCCGGGCAGAAGCTGAACCTTATGCTTGAATACGCATGCTGTTCATCCAGCCCCATTGCGGTCAGAACGTAGGATGGCGTGACGTCGAAATTCGTGCACGCAGAACTCTGAGAACATCTTATTCCAGCCCCGTCAAGAAGGGAGACCAGTTCTCTTCCGTCAGTTCCGCCGAAATGGATATTAGTGGTGTTGCATATTCTTTCCCCTACGCCACCGTTAACCGAGGTGTCCGGGATGGATTCGGTTATCGTTTTCTCGAACCGGTCGCGAAGATCCTTCATCTTTCCTATGACTTGCTCAAGCCTTGTGCGTCTTATCTCGCAGGCGGTCCCAAAGCCTGCTATGCCCGGGAGGTTCTCAGTCCCGGGACGAAACCCCTCTTCCTGGAATCCTCCGAAAAGGAAAGGATTCACAAGCAGCCTGTCTTTTGCGTAGAGAACCGCTGTTCCCTGAGGACCGCTGATTTTATGGGCTGTGAAAGAGAGAAAATCCACGTGAAGCTTCGCAAGGTCAATCTTGAGCTTGCCTACGGCTTGGGCAGCGTCGGTGTGGAGAAGCACTCCGTTTTTTCTGCAGACCTCGGAAATGCTCGCCATATCCTGTATAACCCCGGTCTCGTTGTTAACCCACTGCACGGAAACTAGGTCGGTTTTCTCGGAGATCGCGTTCTCGAGTCTTCGGATGTCAAGAATCCCCTGTCTGTCCACCTCGAGCATTTCGATGTGCACGTCGTTTAGTTCGAGGAAACTGCACATCTTCATTATCGAGGAGTGCTCTACCTGGGTTGTGACAACGCGCGGCTTCTTTTTTTTCCTCGTGCAGGAATAAAAAACCATGTTGTTTGATTCCGTGCCGGAACTTGTGAATACGAGGTCTTCGGGGGAGCATCCCAAAAGATCGGAGGTCCGTTTGCGGGCAAGGTCCATGCAGCCCCTCGCTCGCTCTCCAGCCGAATGGGCGCTTGAGGGATTGCCGAAGCTCTTGCCCATGGCTTCATGCATGGCCTCTGTTACTTCGGGGAGTGGTTTTGTGGTTGCGTTGTTGTCAAAGTAGATTTCGCCGGAAATGTCCTCTGTACACCCCATTGTAAAGCTAATAATACACGATTTTGCGGCTAAGGTGTTTCTTCCGGCAGGTCTTCGGGCAGAAGAAGGGTTATGCAGGGTTCCTCGGAGTCTTTCGTTACCGGTCCCAAGTAGGAAATAACCTGAAACTCCCTGCCTTTTCCGTCTTTGGTAACCGAAGCGGTGAAATTGATCACGTTGGTTCTCTTCGTTTTCCTGGTCGACCTTATGGACGACACTAGCGGGGAAAGAATCTCTTTTAGCCTAGTGTTCTCATCCTCGCCGCGGGCCGAGGCCTCGGAATCGGGTTCCATCATTTCCTTTTTAAGCGAGGAGGTCACAAACATGCGGATCATGAGGCCTGATTCCCTCGCCACGGCGGACACGTCGAACTGCTTTTCAAGCTCGAGGTCGTCCTCTCTTTCCAGATAGAATTTTTCCATTTCTCTCCCCCCTGATATCGGTAATATATACTAGATGGTTTAGCTGGCATATACAAAACGCCGCCGCGGCATCGGGAGAGTTTCCGCATGGACAAGATTGGAGAGATAAGATTTGTTCCCTTGAGGAGAATTCCAGAAGTGAAGGATGGTGACAGCCTTGGGGAGATGATTCTGCGCGCCGCCGCCCGCGAGGGATTTTCTTTTCTCGACGGGGATATAGTTGTAGTTGCGCAGAAGGTGGTTTCAAAGGCCGAAGGCAGGGTCGTTAATCTCTC
Organism: Candidatus Dadabacteria bacterium; assembly: GCA_022826905.1. Classification (GTDB taxonomy): domain Bacteria; phylum Desulfobacterota_D; class UBA1144; order Nemesobacterales; family Nemesobacteraceae; genus Nemesobacter. The sequence continues at coordinate 23,014 of JAJDUA010000059.1, read as the reverse complement.
TCAGGTGGAACCTTCGGATTTCGCGGTTACGGTCTCCGAGGAAGTTTCAAAGGACCCGAGGCTGGTGGAGGTGATTCTCGGGGAAACCAGGCGAATAGTAAAAATGGACGAGAGAGAAAGCGGCAAGGGAAGACTTATAATTGAGACAGTCGGAGGGCTTGTGCTGGCAAACGCCGGAGTTGATGCGTCGAACGTTTCCGGGGGCGAGGATGTCACACTTCTTCCGCTTGATTCCGATCGCTCCGCCGGAGTTATAAGAAAACATATAGAACAGGAAACCGGGAAGTACGTAGCCGTCATAATAAGCGATACCGTGGGACGTCCCTGGCGGGAAGGGCTTACCGACATCGCCATTGGCTGTAGCGGCATGAAGCCGCTTTCTGACCGCAGGGGAGAGACCGACAGCAAAGGTCTTCTGCTTACGGCAACCGAGATGGCGACCGCGGACCAGGTGGCGTGTGCCGCGGGCTTGCTCATGGAGAAAACCGCGGCTCTGCCCGTTGTGATAGCGCGAGGGGTTGAGTACATCCGGGGGAAAGGAAGTTCGGACGAGCTGATCAGAGATCCGGCCCATGACCTGTTCAGGTAATTCCCCCAAATTCCATGAAAGGTTTTTTCGAAAAAGATTTCCTCCTTATCTCTCACCGCGGCGCGAGTCATTACGAACCGGAAAATACTCTTCGCTCTTTCCGCAGGGCTCTTGACATGGGGGCTTCGGTGATAGAGTTTGACGTGAGGAGGAGTCTTGACGGCCGTCTGGTCGTCATTCACGACCGGACGGTGGACAGGACCACGGATGGCAGGGGAGCCGTTTCGGGGAAGACGCTTTCTCAGCTCAGGTCTCTTGACGCCGGTTTCGGGGAGCGGATACCGACTCTTGGGGAGGTCTTTGAGAATTTCGCTGGGCGTTGCGGACTTGTGGTTGAACTTAAGGAAAAAGGCACGGAAAAAGAAACGGTCTCGCTTATAAAAGCTCATGGTCTTATAAAGGATGTAGCTGTGGTTTCTTTCCGCGAGGATTGTCTTCGCGCGGTAAGGGAGCTTGATCGCTCCGTTGCTACGGGACTCATTACCGTTTTCGGCTTCGGGTGCGTGAATAAGGCTCTTTCCCTCGGCTGCCGGGTAGTCGCCACAAATCACCGTTTTATGACGCGCCGCCTCGCTTCGGAAGCCCGAAGAAGAGGCCTTTTTGTGTGCTGCTGGACGATTAACGATCCGAAACGAGGCGAAAAGCTGGCCGGGGCGGGGGTTAACGGGATTATCACCGATAAGCCTGACCTGATCTGAAGCTGTGTTTGCCGATACGCCTGATCTTGCCCCGGGACGTTAACCCGCTGAAATAACTTGAATCCGGAGTGCTTACGCCGCCATGTGCCTCCGTGATTTACGCGGCCGATCGGTTATTATTCGCTGTTATGCAAGCTGTTTGAGCGATGGTGAGAAAATGCCGCCCGATCACGGACATTCCATATATCTTGACTATAACGCGACTACGCCTCTTGACCCGCGCGTCCTAGAAGAGATGACTCCCTATCTTGTCGTAGATTATGGGAATCCTTCAAGCATTCATTCTCCCGGAAGCGTTGCGCGCGCGGCGGTTGATTGTGCCCGCGAGAGAGTATCGGGTTATCTCGGGGCGAGGCCGGGAGAAATAGTTTTTACCTCCGGGGGAAGCGAAAGCAACAATTTCGCCATAAAAGGACTGGCCTACGCTCTTTCCGATAAGGGAAACCACCTGGTTACGACCGCAGTCGAGCACGCCTCATGTCTTGAGACGTTCAGGTTTCTTGAACGCAGTGGTTTCGAGGTCACTTATCTTCCCGTGGATTCCTTCGGACGAGTCTTCCCCGAACAGTTCCGGGAAGCGATTACCGAGCGCACGATTCTCGTTTCCTGCATGTACGTGAATAACGAGACCGGAGTTATAAATCCGATTCGAGATATAGGGGAGATTGCCCGCGAGAGAGGGGTGGTTTTCCATACGGACGCGGTTCAGGCTCTGGGAAAGATGGAAATCGACCTTGGAGGTCTGCCGGTTGACATGGCGTCTTTTTCCGCCCACAAGATATGCGGTCCCAAGGGGGCGGGAGCTCTTTACCTAAGAAAAGGGGTCGGCCTTGAGCCTTTCGTGCACGGCGGGGGACAGGAGAGGGGGAAAAGATCGGGAACGGAGAACGTAGCGGCCGTCTTCGGATTCGGCTGCGCGTGCGAGCTTCTGCTCGGGGAGCTTGAGGCGGAGAACGAAAGACTGGGGAGGCTGCGCGGCCGGCTTTTTAAAGAGCTTTCCCGGGAAGTAGAGGATGTTTACCTGAACGGACATCCCGACGCGAGAGTCACTAATACCCTTAATGTTGGTTTTCCAGGCACTCCGGGTGATTCGGTGGTGATGAATCTTGATACCGCCGGAGTGGCGGTTTCAACTGGCTCCGCCTGCTCCGAGGGAAACGTCGATCCTTCCCACGTATTAATCGCCATGGGGCTTGAAGAACAGGAAGCGCTCTGCTCGGTCAGGTTCAGCTTCGGCCGTTTTACCAGTTCGCAGGAAATCGACAGGGTGATCGAGCTTCTTCCCTCCATAGTCAAGAGAATAAGGACGCTTCGGGATTTCTGACGGGATGTCCGGCAATCGCTTGCCGAGTCCTGTATATCGGCGAGCAGTATTATTTGCCGCTCGAATTAGGGATAAAGCGGGACGGAGTCAAGTCCCAAGCTCTCGGGAAGGTCAAGCATGATGTTCATGTTCTGTATTGCTTGGCCGGAGGCTCCCTTTACCAGATTGTCTATGGCACAGACAATTATCGCGGTTTTTTTCTCTGGGTTAGACCTTACGCCTATGTCACAGAAGTTTGAACCCCTGACGCAGGAGGTGTTCGGAAAGGCTCCCTCGGGAAGAATCCTGAGGAAGGGCGAGTTCTTGTAGAATTCCCCGAGAGCGTCGAGCAGTTCTCCGGTTTCATGGCTGCCCGAGAGATTTACGTATATTGTCGAGAGTATCCCCCTGTTTATCGGTACAAGGTGCGGTGTGAAAGCGACTTCCACATTGCTGCCCAGAAAATCCGAGAGTCCCTGCTCTATTTCAGGGGCATGGCGGTGTTCGCCCACCTTGTAGGCTTTCATTCCTTCGGAGACCTCGCAGAAATGAAGGTCAAGCGAAGGGTTCCTTCCTGCTCCCGAAGCCCCGGATTTCGAATCAATAATGATTCCTTCTGTCTCTACCATGCCGTTTTCAAGAAGCGGCGCGAGCGGAAGGATCGAAGAGGTGGGATAGCACCCGGGGTTTGCCACCAGTTTTGTTTCCGATATCCGTTCCGCGTGCAGTTCAGGGATTCCGTAGACGGCGTCCTCGAGAAGACGGGCGCACGGATGATCCCCGTACCAGTCCCTGTAGGTGCCTTCCCTGAGACGGAAATCCGCCCCGAGATCAATTATCCTTACGTCTCTCCCATAAATTTCTTCTATGAGTTCGGCCGATGCCCCGTGAGGAAGCGCGGCGAATACCACGTCGGTATCGTCCGGGATGAGCGAGGGGTCCGAACTGCTGAGTTCGAGATCGGCTATTTCTCCAAGGTGCGGAAACACCTCGGCCAGAGCGCGACCCGCGTGCTTTGACGCCGTCAGATGCGAAATGCTGGCCCGGGGGTGTCCACTGAGGAGCCTTATGAGTTCTGCTCCCGTGTAGCCGCTTGCTCCCAGAATACATACGTTAAGCTTTTTCATCACGGTGAAACGATACTACGGGAATCGGAAAAACTCAATCCGCCCCCGGCAATTCAGACATTTGTCCTGGGGGTGGGATGGGCAACCTTAAATTCTCGGTATCCGTTCCGGAATTTCGGAGGTTTCTTCAAAGAATTAGGCGGCGTTTTATTATCTGGTACAATTACTGGAGGCGTTTTGAGGCTGCGGTTTGCCGCAGACCGGGTGGAAACTCCGCTTAACAAGGCAAGATAAGGTTTCAAATCCGCAGGAGGAAAGCCTGCCGATACCGAAAAGACATACCGCCTGATCAAGTCCCCGTACACTCGGGATCATAATCGGGTGCACACTAGGAATTGTCGACCGATTCTCTATGCACATCGCCGATTTTTCAGTAAGAAACTCCTTTTTCGTGAACCTGCTGATGGGAGCCATAATACTTATAGGGCTTCTGTTTTCATTCTCTCTTCCCCTTGAACTGTTCCCGTCGGTAAAACTCGAAATGGTGACAGTAACCACGTCTTTTCCGGGTTCCTCCGCTGAAGACGTTGAGAATCTTGTAAGCGTTCCAATTGAGCAGCAGATAAAGAACGTCTCCGGCATCAAGATCGTAAAATCCGTTTCTTCCGAAGGGTTCTCACGCGTTACGGCTGAGGTTTACCCAGGTGAAGACACCAGAAGGGTCGCCTGGGAGATTGATTCCAAGATCAATCTGATAGCAGACGATCTTCCCGAGGACACAGAAGAACCTGTAACGGAAGAGCAAAAGGCGAGTTTTCCGCTGGTGAGCGTTTCGGTCTCAGGGGATATATCAAGAGATATCCTCTATAGTAGCGCCAGAAGACTGCGGGATAAACTTGCGCTTTTAGACGGCATTGACAACGTGACTTCAGTTGGACTGCCTGACCCGGCAATATGGGTCTATCTGGATTACCCGAAGATGGTGCAGTTCGGACTGGGGATTGAGGAGATTTCAAATGCCATCAACGCGAGAAATCTGGATATTCCCGGGGCGAATTTTACTGGAAGCAGTGCTGATTTTCTGCTTAGAACCGAGGGAAAGATAAGATCTGTGGAAGATCTTCTCAATATTCCGGTTGCCAGGAGCGTTGAGGGTAAACATGTCCTGCTCCGCGATGTGGCGACGGTCACTCTCGGGGAACAGCGGGAGAACCTGAGGTCGAGGATAAACGGCCGTCCTGCGATTACTTTCTGGGTGGAGAAGCAGAAAGACGTTGATATCCTCGATACCGTCGACCGCATAAGGGAGCTTACCGAAAAATACGAAACCCGGCTTCCCGAAGATGTGGAGATAACCTTGGCGTTTGACAGGTCGCACTGGGTGAAAAGTCGTCTTCGGACCATGCTTAAAAGCGGGGGTCTGGGGTTTGTTCTGGTAGTAATTCTTCTCACTCTTTTTCTTGATCGCAAAGCGGCCTTTATAGCCGCCTTGGGGATTCCTGTTTCCTTCCTGGGGGCCGCGATATTAATGAAGATGACCGGCACAACGCTGAATGTCCTCTCCATGTTCGGTCTTATAATGATGCTGGGAATGGTAGTGGATGACGCCATAATCGTTGTTGAGAACGTCCAGAGGTATATATCAAGGGGAATGGAGCCGCTTAGGGCGGCGGTGGTAGGGACAAAAGAAGTCGCCTGGCCAGTGGTTGCGACTGTGCTTACCAATATCGCGGCGTTTACTCCCCTTCTTCTTGCCACGGGGCTCATCGGACAGTTTCTTTCCGTAATTCCCAAAGTCGCGATCTTCGCTCTTTGCTTCTCACTTTTCGAAGCCTTGCTGATCATGCCATCTCACTGCGCTGACTGGCTTCCGGCAAACGGCACAACGAGATCTCCTCGCGGAAACGCGCCGCTTCTGCGCGTAAGAGGCCTGTATCTGCGGGGGCTTCTGTTTGCCCTTAGAAACCGCTATGCGGTAATAGGATGTTTCACGGTTATTTTTGCTGTTTCGGTCTTTGTGTTTATCCGGATTCCCAACGTAATGTTCTACCTTCATGATATCGAGGAGGTAATGGTAAGGGTTGAGAATCCTCCCTCATCCAGTCTGGAGCATACAGCCGCTTCGGTAGCCCGGGTGGAGGAAGCCGTGCGCCGCAGCGTCCCCCCTCATGTCCTGAAGAACACGTTGTCCATGATTGGCCTCGATATGTCTGATCCTGACAATATGTTTTCAATGGGAGACAACATGGCAACGGTTCTGGTTGAATACGAGGATTACTCTGCTAGGAGAGAAAACGCGGTTGAACTCTCTAGGGTTGCGGAAAACAGGGTAGGGGAAACGGTTACGGGACCCAAGCAGGTTAATTTCCTCGAGACAACGGGTCCCCCTATCGGGAAACCGGTGGACGTCAAAATAAGCGGGAACGACATACCGGTGCTGATGGAAATAGCTTCCCGGGTCCGGGAGTATCTGGGCAGTCAGCCGGGGGTGAGTGCCACGACTAGCAATCTTGTTTACGGAAAACCCGAGGCGAGAGTTCAAATAGACGAGAGAAAAGCCGGGGTGTTCGGTATTGACAAGTGGAGCGTGTCGCGGGAAATCAAGGCTCTCGGAGACGGTCTCACAGTCGCGAAGACCAGAGTGGGTGAGGAAGAGGCTGAGATAAATCTGCGATACGGAAGAGGAGAGTCCAGTGCTTTCTCGGTGAAATCGCACCAGATCCCGACCCCTCTCGGGAAGCGGGTTCCTATCGGCACCGTGGCGGAGATAACGGAGTCCAAGACGCTGCTTGAGATAAGAAGGGAGAAGCTCCGGAGAACAGTCACCGTAACAGCCGAAGTGGACAACCAGACGACTACTTCAAGGGAGGTAACCGCGAATCTTTCGCGTCACCTCGACAGTCTTCTGGAGAACTACCCGGGCTACTCGTTTCGGTTCGCAGGGGAGGAGGAGCAGTATACTCAGGCTATAAGCGACATAAAAAAGGCGTCGCTTTTGGCTTTACTTCTCATTTATCTCATCCTCGCAAGCATACTGCGCTCCACCTTTCAACCCCTTATAATAATGAGTGTGCTGCCTTTTTGCATTACGGGAGTGGTCATAGCGATTCTGCTGCGCGGCGAACCTATGACGCTTCCCGCCATAATAGGAATGGTCGCGCTTCTGGGAATAGTGGTCAACGACAGCTTGCTGCTGCTGAATTTTATCAACCGAAGGGCAAAAAAGATGCCGAGCAAGGTGGTAGCGATAGTATTTTCCGCCAGGTATCGTTTCCGCCCTATCGTTCTCACCACGCTTACGACCTTCTCGGGGCTTTTCTCCCTGATGTTCGTTTACAAGGGCCAGGCGGGCATTCTCGCTCCGATGGCGGCTTCCCTGGGATTCGGACTTGTTTTTTCGACCTTCGTCATACTTTACCTTGTGCCCTGTCTTTATCTGGTTCTTGACGATATTGGCAGGCAGTTGCGGTATTTCAGACGGACAGGAGCATGGGTGTCGGCTGACGGTTCCCCGCAAACTGGCTAGCATCGGATTATCCGGTACAATTACGCAAATGTTTTTCTGGGCTTGCTTTACTGGAGACCGGGTGGAAAGAATCAGATAAAAAATTGGTGTGGTCGAACATTGGGCTGATCTTGTGTGCATATTTATGCGACAAAATGCGCCGATGATTGATTTTCCTATTGACTAGAGAAGGGTGAATGTATAATTCCCTATAGTTTTTGCGGAGTTCAAAGTTAAGTTTCGGAGGTTTTGAGATGTCTATCAGGGTTGGAATAAACGGTTTCGGAAGAATAGGGAGGCACGTGCTAAGAATCGGTCTTAGCAGAGAAGGCCTTGAGTTCGTGGGAATAAACGATATTACAGACACCGAAACCCTGGCCCATCTTTTCAAGTACGATTCGGTGTTCGGCCGCTACCCGGGGGAGGTAAAGTGCGACGGTGAGGGGATAACAGTTGATGGAAAGTTCATAAGGGTGTTCTCGGAGAGAGACCCTGCGAATATTCCTTGGGCCGATACGGGAGCGCAGATAGTGGCGGAGGCAAGCGGCATTTTCAGAACCCGCGAGGCCGCCGCGGCACACATGGGCGAGACCGTGAAGAAGGTAATAATTACCGCGCCGGCAAGCGGCAAGGTGGATTTCACCACGGTAATGGGCATAAATGATCGCGACTACGAGCCTGAAGGTCACGACGTGATTTCAAACGCATCCTGCACCACCAACTGCTTCGGGCTGCTGGTCAAGGTTCTCCACGAAAATTTCTCGATCAGGCGGGGGGAGATGACCACGATACACTCCTATACGAACGATCAGAGAATACTCGACACTCCGCATAAGGATAAAAGAAGGGCGAGAGCGGCAGCCCTCTCCATTATCCCCACCAGTACGGGGGCCGCAAACGCCATACAGATCGTTTTTCCCGAACTCAAAGGGAAACTCTCCGCGGTGGCCGTACGGGTGCCTACGCCCAACGTCTCGCTTGTGGATTTTACCTGCGAGGTGGAAAAAGGAACTTCCGCGGAGGAGGTAAACGCCAAGTTCAGGGAAGCGGCTGAAGGAACGCTTAGCGGTTATCTCGCTTACGTCGAGGACGAAATCGTTTCTTCCGATCTTGTGGGAGATACCCATTCCTCCTCTTTTGACTCGATGCTGACTTCGGTGGTGGAGGATAATCTGGTCAAGGTCGTTGCCTGGTACGATAACGAGTACGGATACACCTCCAGGGTAGTTGATCTTGTAGAGCTTGTCGGGAGGAAGCTTTGAAGAAAAAGCTTCTTGTAACTGACCTTCCCTGCTCGGAATACGAGGGGAAAAGAGTTTTCGTAAGGGTTGATTTCAACGTTCCCGTAAACGGCGGGAAGATAACAGAAGACTACAGGATAAGGCGCGCTATTCCCACGATCGATTACCTTACCAGATGCGGCGCCCGGGTAATCCTGGCTTCCCACATGGGAAGACCGAAAGGACGCAGGATAGAAGATTTTTCAATGGCTCCGGTGGCCGGGAGACTTAACGAATTCCTGGGAATCAAGGTTCGTTTTCCGGGGGCGGTTGTCGGCAGGAAAGTCGAAAACGCCTCTAAGAAACTCAAAAACGGCGAAGTAATGCTCCTTGAGAACCTAAGATATCACCATGAGGAAACCGAAAACGATGCGAATTTCTCCCAGAAACTGGCCTCTCTGGCCGACATCTACGTGAATGAAGCTTTCGGTACCTCGCACAGGGCCCACGCATCCACTTACGGAATGACCGCTCACTTCGAGAAAAAGTTCGCAGGCCTCATGGTGGGAAATGAAATGAAGTTTCTTAGCCGCCTCATAAAAAGCCCCAAAAAACCCTATGTGGTCATCGTCGGGGGAATGAAGATAAAGGACAAGATAGGGGCGCTTCGGAACATAATAAAAAAGGCGGACAGGGTTCTTGTGGGCGGTGGAGTGGCCTATACTTTTCTCGCGGCGCGCGGGATTAGCGTCGGAAAGTGTTCTGTTGAGGAGGAGATGCTTCCCTGGGCCCGCGAGGCTCTTGAAACCTACAAGGAAAAAATCCTCCTGCCCGTTGACCACGTAATGGCCGAGGTTGCCGGCGGCAGAAAAATGCGTGTAGTGGTTACGGGCGCGGAGATTCCCGACGACATGACGGCTTTTGACATAGGGCCGAAGACGGTTGAGAAATTCACCTCGCATATAAAGGGGGAAGGCACGGTTTTCTGGAACGGTCCCATGGGATTTTTCGAGGTGGACGATTTTTCAAACGGCACAAGCGCCATCGCCAGATCGTTTGCGCTTGCCACATGGAGGGGGGCCACCACGGTTCTCGGAGGAGGAGACAGTGTGGCGTCGCTTAAAAAGTCCGGGGTCAAGTTCTCTGAGGCAACCCACGTGTCAACCGGGGGCGGGGCCTGTTTTGAATTCCTCGGAGGATCCGACCTTCCAGGGATATCCATTCTCAGTGACAGCTAGGTCCCGATCAGGTATCTATTTTCAGTAGGATCTTAAGATTTTTCAAGGGAGAATTCATGGCCATAAAAGAACTTAAGGGAATCGATAAGATAGAGGCGGTGCTGGGAAGGGACTCGGAATACCTGCTCGGCCATAAGTGCGAGACTATAAATAAAAAAAATCTCTATCTTCCGGGGCCGGGTTACGTAGACGAGGTGTTCGTCCAGAACGACCGCTCACCCGCGGTGATAAGAAACCTGCAGACCATACTTGATCACGGCCGTCTCGGGGGAACCGGATACGTATCGATTCTTCCGGTAGACCAGGGTATTGAACATTCGGCGGGAGCGTCTTTCGCAGTTAATCCGCTTTATTTCGACCCTGAGAACATAGTTAAGCTTGCCATTGAAGGTGGCTGTAACGCCGTGGCCTCAACTCTGGGAGCACTGGCTTCAGTTTCAAGGAAATACGCGCATAAAATTCCTTTCATAGCAAAAGTTAATCATAACGAACTGCTGAGCTATCCCAATACTTACGATCAGATTCTTTTCGGAAATGTGGACCAGGCCTTTCAGATGGGTGCCGTCGCCGTTGGAGCGACGATATATTTCGGTTCCGAGGAGAGTTCCCGGCAGATTGAGGAGATATCAGAGGTTTTCAGCCACGCCCATTCACTGGGACTTGCGACCATACTCTGGGCCTATTTGAGAAATCCGGCCTTCAAGCAGGAAGAGGTGGATTATCATGTTTCGGCTGATCTCACGGGGCAGGCCAACCACCTGTCGGTGAGCGTGGGAGCCGATATAGTCAAGCAGAAGCTTCCGGAAAACAACGGTGGCTTCACGGCCCTCTCCTTTGGAAAGACACACGAGCGCGTTTATTCAAAACTGACTTCCGCCCACCCCATAGACCTTACCCGCTACCAGCTTGCCAATTGCTACATGGGAAGAGTTGGGCTCATAAATTCCGGGGGCGCCTCGGGCTCAGACGATCTTGGAGACGCCGTGAGAACTGCCATTGTGAACAAAAGGGCCGGAGGAATGGGGCTCATAAGCGGAAGAAAGTCTTTCCAGAAACCGATGAAGGAAGGAGTCGCGCTTCTAAGAAGCATTCAGAATATCTATCTGGAGCGGGAAATCACGATTGCCTGAGCGGTCTCCGGATTTTCTTGAAACGACTTACAGCCTGTCCCTCAATCAGCCTCCCTGATCAATGCACTGGAGAGTTGTATCTGCTGAAACAAGGTGACCGAAATCCGAGTTTTGGAGGAAGTCTGTATGTGGTGTTGGCATATGCGCTCTCTGATACAGAGTAAAAACTCCTCATCCATCTGTTCAGTCAGTTTATTTGGGTACGCCGACAACACATGGTTTCATCGACAGGTTTTGAAGAACAAGCAATTAAGATACAATTGTATCGGAAGGCTGTATTCAGAGAATCTGGAGATTTTAGTCCCAGGGTTTATGGCCTTGGAAGGTTCATAAGAACTGCTTGAAGATAAGGGGAATTCAGAAATGAGCAGGACTGACTACGAGAAACTGAAAAAATCCATTGATAACCTTATAGAGCAATATAGATATTTTCTTACGAAAGAACAACAGAAAATTACCGAAGTAGAAAGAAAATCGACGAGGAATTCAGTAATATTGTGTTTTACAGTCTGCTACGATACGTTATGGAAACATATGAAGAAATTTCTTCAGGAAGAAGAAAACCTAGCTGATATTCCGAATTCACCCCGAGGCATCTTCCGCAGGGCGCATGAAGCCGGACTCATAGACAAGGAGATGCTTGAACATCTTATGAATTACAATAGGTTAAGAGGTTCGGTTTCCCATGATTACAGCGAAATGAAAGCGGAGAAAGTATCCGAGTATATAGGAAACTTTTCTCAGGATGCTTCCGAAATGTATAGAGCCATGACCGAAGAAGAGTGAGTATGGACAACCTGATAGATGTGGAAAAAGATCAGATGGAAATCCTCAGGAAGATTATCAATCGGCATGTTCCTGGAAAGGAGATATGGGCCTATGGTTCCCGTCTAACTCGGAAGGCGGAAGCGTTTTCCGATCTGGACCTTGTTGTTTTTGATTGTGATTCGCATAGTACTGAGGATTTCAGAGAAGCTCTTGAAGAAAGCGATCTTCTGTTCTCTGTTGATGTGATGGAATGGGAAAGTCTTCCTGAGGATTTCAGAGAAAATATAAAGCGAAAATATGTTGTGCTACAGAGGAGAAGAGAAGTTGCGGGGCTCACCTGAAGTAACCAGTCACTTCCCCTGCGAGCATATCGAATGAGTATTCAAGGTCGGGACTGAAGTCCCTGATTATGAAGTGGGTGACACCTGCTTTTATGTATTCCTCAAACCTTTTTATCGCGTCGCTGGCGGTTCCGTAAATCACGAAATCAGACAGTATTTCTTGGGTATAGTACGTTTCTCCCATCTGGCGGAATCTGGTCAGCATGTCTTGGTCGTTTGGCATTATGCTTGTGTAGGAAAGCCCCTTGTACCTAGGGTCTATTTTTAGATCGTACCCGGCTTCCTCGATCACGTCGGGCCAGATTATCGCGTGCTTTATTCTGTCAAGAGTCTCGTAAGCCGTGTCCCTGTCCTTGGCAATGGATACGAAGATATATATGCACTTCTCAAAGTTCTCTGCCGGAGCGGCGTTCTCACCCATGGATTTTTCCACTTCGGCGAGTTTGCTCGAAAAAACCCATGTGGGCATTGCGTTTGTTACCCAGCCATCTCCGAGTGCGCCTGCGACCCCCAGGGCCTTCGGTCCGGTAGCGGCTATGTATACGGGAACATCTTTTCCGTTAACTGGGCTTACCCTTACTTCGGCTTCGCTTAGAGAGAAGAATTCCCCCTCGAAAGTTACCGTTTCCCCGGCCCAAAGCCGCCTCATAAGCGGCACGGATTCCCGAAGACGCGCAAGAGGCCTGTTCCAGCTTATGCCGTAGTAATCAAGATTCATTTTTTCCCCGTACCCAAGGCAGCTGAACACTCTTCCCCCGGAGAGGTTATCTATGGTCGCTAGTCTGTGGGCGAACATCGCGGGATGGGATCTGTGAGGGTCACCTATGGCTCCAAGGCGGATTTTGTCCGTTTTTACCGCCGCGGCCGTGATTACCGACCATACTTCGGGAGTCAGTTTTTTAGCCATGAACAGTATGTGGTCTGGAAACCACACGGCGTCAAAACCGGCCTCCTCGCAGTGGACGGCGAAGTCCACGAGTTCCGTAACCGGTTTTCCCGGCAGGGGAGCGGTAAGCCCGAAACTTATTTTTTCACCCATTTTTATTCCTCCTCAGCTTCTCCGGTGTCTTTCAAGAAGTTTAGGAACTTGCTTACCATGTTGTAGGAACCTATGTATATGGGGCTTCTCTGGTGAAGTTCCGTCGGCTGGATGTCAAGAGTTCTCTCCGTTCCGCTTGACGATGCTCCTCCGGCCTGTTCCACGATAAGGGCCATCGGGTTGCACTCATAGAGAAGCCTTAGTTTTCCGTTGGGAGAATCCGAGGTCCGCGGATAAAGAAATATTCCTCCCCTGAGCAGGTTCCTGTGTATGTCTGCTACCATGGATCCGACGTATCTAAGAGAAAGGCTGGAATTGTTCTCCCCGCCCCTGCAGTGATCTAGATACGCCTTTACCCTGTCTGGGAATTTCGAGTAGTTATAGTAGTTGACCGAGAAGATATTGCCGTGGCTCGGAATCTTTATGTTGGGATGGGAGAGACAGAATTCTCCTATCGACGGGTCAAGGGTAAACCCGTTTACTCCGTGACCGGTAGTGTATACCAGCATGGTTGAAGAACCGTATATTATGTATCCGGCTGCTGTCTGGGTCTTGCCCGGCTGAAGAAAGTCCTCCTTGAGACACGGAGAGAACATCTTTGATGTTCTTCTGTATACGGAAAATATGGTTCCGACCGATACGTTCACGTCTATGTTGGATGATCCGTCAAGTGGATCGATGGCTATGACGTATTTTGAGTTTCTTGAGTTCTCGTCGGAAAATGCTATGAAGTCCTCATTTTCCTCAGACGCCACTCCGGCGCATTCTCCGCCATGTTCAAGAGCGGTCAGAAATCTTTCGTTCGCGTAGGAGTCGAGCTTTCTCACCTCTTCTCCCTGGATGTTTATCTGGCCTGTCTTGCCCATAATGTCTGCGACCAGACCGGCTTTGTTTACTTCCCTGTGAACTATTTTCGCCGCGAATCCTATATCCCGAAGCAGCCTTGAGAGCTCCCCTGTGGAGTAGGGGAATTCATACTGATTCCTTATGATGAATTCGTCAAGAGTAGTTATCGAAACCATGCTGCGAGTTGTTCTGGAGAAAGGCCACGCAATAAATGTCTTTCCGGTAGAAGTCTAACTGAATCGGTGCACCTAAGAAATGTCGGAGTTCTGATTTTTTTGATGGTCAGTAGTAAAAGTTGGTCAGCAGGGTTAACGTAACATTTCAACTCTAACGTAGTTTATCCACGTTCACTCGAAATCTGACTTCTCTCTTTCTTCCCGCAGTTCCCGCAGCTTCTCAAGACTTTCGTCAAGATTGTCCGGTGCCTGTTCCCTGAGCATGTGGTATCCGGTGACAACCTTGGGCGCGAGGATGGAGTTTCTTACGAAAGGGGCGTTCTCATCCACAAATTGCCTAACTCCTACTACCAGCAGATAGCAGAGCAGCAGACCGATTACAACTCCCATAGCTCCCCCGAGCAGGTGGTTAAACCAGCCCATATTGATTTTTTCCATAAGTTCTGTCAGGAGACGTGAGAGATAGTTTATTAACATGTATGCAAGCGAGCCCGCTATCACGAATCCCAGAATATCCGCGATTTTCGGTTCGGCGACAATGTTTTTTTCAAGCAGGACGGCCCCCAGCGATCCGTAAAAAAGAAAGCCGAGCACCAACCCGCCCAGTATCGAGGCGAGGGAAAAGACCTGCTTTATGATTCCTGATCTGAGCCCCACCGCGAAACAGATCAGAATCAAGCACAGGAGCAAAATATCAAAGTAGTTCAAGTCGGTTTACCGCTGTGTTCCTTAGGAGTGCTACACGAAAAATTTCATTTGAAAAAAGAAACTTACATCAGGTTTCCAGCACTGTCCAGTCTTTGACTTGTCGGGTTCGTTCATATAGCCTAACCGTTCCATGGAGTTCTCAGACATAATTGAGATAATTCACCCGAGCCTCGCGGAAACCGAGAGGAAAATCAATGAATTCATAAAATCCGACGTTCCCTTGGTTTACGAAATAGCGGGATACCTGCTTGGCGGGGGAGGAAAGAGAATCCGACCCTCTCTTGTTCTCCTCTCAAGTGCCGCCTGCGGGCTTACCGATGGAGAGAGCCGGATCGCGGCCGCCGCGGGCATCGAGCTTTTCCACGCTGGCACCCTTTTTCACGACGACGTGGTAGACCAGGCGGAATTCAGAAGGGGAAACGCCTCTTCCAATATGGTCTGGGGAAACAAGCCTACCGTTCTGGTGGGGGACTTCATGCTGGCGCGGGGACTTGAACTGATATACAGCTGCGGCAGTCTTGAACTCCTGAGGGTGGTCTCCAGAGCCTCTTCGCGTCTTGCCGAGGGTCATGTGCTCGAGATTATGAGTGAGAGAAAGATGGTTGAAATGTCGGAGGAATTCTGTTTTTCCGTGATCAATCACAAGACGGCGGCGCTTATTGAGTGCTCAACCGAGACCGGGGCGCTTCTGGCTGCCACCTCAAACGGAGCGGTTCGAGCCCTCTCGCACTATGGACATAACATAGGGATGGCGTTTCAGCTTGTAGACGACGCGCTTGATTACTGTTCTGAAGAGAACAAGTTCGGAAAAAAGACCGGACAGGACTTGGCTGAGCGCAAGATGACTCTTCCTCTTTACTACTCCATTGAGAACGCTCCCGGAGACATAAAGCGCAAGGTAATAGAAACGCTTGAGAGGGAAGAGGAACTCGACATCTCCGACATAACGGAGATAACGCAGATCGTAAGCCACTACCGCGGGGTTGATCTCACCAGAGAGCGGGCAAGAGAGTTTGTGAGCGAAGCGAAAAAATCCCTGGATGGTATAGCCAACAGCGATTACAAGGAATCCCTTGACCAGCTTGCAGACTACGTGGCTGAGAGAAGTTTCTGATAGTAGCGGTCAAGCGCAAGACCCATTACGTAAGCGTCTCCCTTTCCCCTGCCGTAGTAATTCCTGCGCGTTCTTATGATTTCAAAACCGAGCTTTTCGTAAAGCGCAATTGCGGGAACGTTTGTCGTTCTTACCTCAAGGATAACGGAAAGGGCGCCCATCTTCTCATAAAAGTTAAATGTATCGGAGAGCAGTTCTCTTGCCACTCCCTTTCTTCTGTGACAGCTTGAAACGGCGATTTTGAATACGTGAATTTCATCGTAAACAAGGGTGGATATCGAGTAGCCCGCGACCTCTTCGTCGTGTCCGTCTACTGCGACATTGCAGAAAAATCCGGATTTCTTGAAGTAATCCGCCAACACCTGTTTCGGCCAGGGAGAGATAAAGGAGTCGTTTTCGATTTTCACGATCTCGTTTATGTATTTCGGCGAAACGGATCTTATGATCATTTTGATTACGTCTGTGAGGGCAGACGAAGCTTTTCAAGATAAAGATCGAGCAGGTTGGCGGCTCCCGTGTAGGGGTCGGTCCTTCCTTCCACTACCTCTTTTTCCACCTTCCCGATCGTTTTTTTTACAAACTTGTTTCCGTAAAAGCTGTCCTCAAGATTCTGGGCGAGCGTTTCATGCAGGCGGTATTTTGCCTGCCTTCTTCTTTTCTCCGCAAAGTATCCGTTTTCTCCGCAGAGTTTCTCATACTCCGCGACGCACTGCCAGACCTCGCTTATCCCGTAGCCGGTGACGGAGGAGCAGGCATGAACCCTGGGAATCCATCCGGATTCGGGAGGTCTTTGAAATCTGAGCGCCTCCTCCATCTCCTGTCTCATGAGTTCGGCATTTTTCCTGTTTTCCCCGTCCGCCTTGGTTATCACCACGGCATCGGCGCGCTCGATTATCCCCCTTTTTATTCCCTGAATGTCATCTCCCGCCCCCGTAATCATTAGAAGCATGAAAAAGTCGACCATGGAGTGGCAGGTGATTTCGGACTGTCCGACTCCCACGGTTTCTATGAGAATCGTGTCAAACCCCGCCGCCTCGCAGAGAATCACGGCGTCGCTTGTCTTTTTCGCGACTCCCCCCAGGGAGCCTGACGACGGTGAGGGTCTTATGTATACGTTTTTGTGCCGGGAAAGCTCCTGCATTCGGATCTTGTCTCCAAGAACGCTTCCTCCGGTTTCGCTGCTTGTGGGATCAATCGCGAGCACTGCTATCTTTTTTCCGCGCTCGCGCGCGAGATAGAGTCCCAGAGATTCTATGAGGCTGCTCTTTCCGACTCCCGGTATGCCCGTAATCCCCACCCTTACGGACTTCCCCGAGTGCGGAAGACACCACGTGATTATTTCCCGCGCAAGCTCTCTGTGCTCGGGCAGTGTGCTCTCCGCGAGGGTTATGGCTCTGCTGAGAGCGGGTATTTCCCCGTTGGCTATTCCCCGGCGGTAGGTCTCCGCTTCTGTTCTTCCCTGTGGCGTCATGTCTTGGTCTGCGAGAGGGACAGCAATATGGCTTCCGCCGCTTCTGAGAGCACGGTTCCCGGGCCGAATATCTGCGAAACCCCGGCTTCGCGCAGGTAGTCGTAATCGCGTTTCGGGATCACTCCTCCCGCCACTACCATTATATGGCTTCCTCCCTCCTCGGCGAGTTTTTCTATCAGTTCGGGAATGAGGGTCTTGTGGCCGGCGGCCAGGCTCGATATTCCGATTATGTGCACATCGTTTTCGATCGCCTGCCTCGCGGCCTCTTCAGGGGTCTGAAAAAGCGGTCCTATGTCAACGTCAAAACCCAGATCGGCAAATCCCGTCGCTATTATCTTCGCCCCGCGGTCGTGACCGTCCTGTCCCATTTTCGCGACAAGCATCCTGGGCCTTCTTCCTTCTGCCGCGGCGAAACGGTCGGCAAGCTCCTTCGCCTTCGCAAATCCTGAGTCTTTCGATATTTCCGAGGAATATACCCCGGAGATCGTGCGCCACCCGGGCTGATACCTTCCCCACGCCTCTTCGCACGCGTCCGATATCTCTCCGAGAGTGGCGTTTTCCCTCGCGGCCTCAACGGCCAGCGAGAGAAGGTTGCCCCGTCCCGTCTCCGCGCATTCAGTGATTTTTCGAAGCGCCCGTTCTACCGCCTCGGAGTCTCTTTCTTTTTTCAGCTTCTCCAGCCTCTTGATCTGGTTTTGTCTCACCTTGCGGTTGTCAACTTCCAGTATATCGAATTCTTCCTCCGCGTCCGAATTATAGCTGTTAACTCCTATTATTATGTCCTTCCCGGAATCTATCCTCGCCTGTTTGCGCGCCGCGGCTTCCTCGATTCTCATTTTCGGCAGACCGGTTTCTATGGCTTTGGACATTCCCCCCAGTTCCTCTATTTCCGTTATGAGCTCCCAGGCCTTTTGCGCCAGACTGTGAGTCAGGCACTCGACATAATAGGACCCCGCCCAGGGATCGATCAGTCTGCATATATCGGTTTCCTTCTGGAGGAAAAGCTGAGTGTTTCTCGCTATCCTGGCGGAAAAATCGGTGGGAAGGGCGATGGCCTCGTCAAGGGCGTTTGTGTGAAGCGACTGGGTACCGCCGAGCACGGCGCTCAGGGCTTCAACACAGGTTCTGGTCACGTTGTTGAACGGGTACTGTTCCGTGAGGCTCCATCCCGAGGTCTGGCAGTGGGTTCTCAGCATGAGCGATCCCGGTTTTTTGGGCTCGAACTGCTTCACGACCTTGGCCCAGAGCATTCTCGCGGCCCTCATTTTCGCGATTTCCATGAAATGGTCCATCCCTATTCCCCAGAAAAAAGAGATCCTGGGGGCGAAATCGTCAATATCAAGCCCCGCACCGACGCCCGCCCTTAAATACTCAAGGCCGTCTGCGAGCGTGTAGGCAAGCTCTATGTCGGAGGTTGCGCCGGCTTCTTCCATATGATAGCCGCTTACGCTTATGGAGTTGAACTTCGGCATGTTCTTCGATGTGTATTCGAAGATGTCCGAGACTATCTTCATTGAGAATTCAGGTGGGTAAATGTAAGTGTTCCTTACCATGAACTCCTTGAGTATGTCATTCTGGATCGTTCCGCTCAGTCTCTCCGGCCCCACTCCCTGGCGCTCGGCGACGACTATGTAGAAAGCCATGATCGGCAGCACCGCCCCGTTCATGGTCATGGAAACCGATATCCGGTCAAGTGGTATCCGGTCAAGAAGAATTTCCATGTCGAGTATCGAGTCTATCGCCACGCCCGCCTTTCCGACATCTCCCGAAACCCTCGGGTGGTCCGAGTCGTATCCCCTGTGGGTCGGAAGATCGAAAGCTATTGAAAGTCCCTTCTGCCCCGCGGCGAGATTCTTTCTGTAAAACGCGTTTGATTCCTCCGCGGTGGAGAACCCGGCGTACTGCCTTATGGTCCATGGCCTTGAGACGTACATGGTCGGATACGGTCCGCGAAGATAGGGCGGAATTCCCGAAACGAATCCCAGGTGTTCTGCGTTGTCCAGATCCTCGCGCGCGTAGAACGTCTTTATGTCTATGTTCTCGGGCGATTCCCGTATGACCTCCGCGGCAAAAGGAGTGCCGCCGCCTTCTTCCTCCGCCGCATAGTCGAGCTTTATTTTTGAGAAATCAGGCCTCATGGTCTTCCCCGTTCAAAAGCTCCAGACATTGTTCAAATGTGCGAGCGATATCGCAATTCTCATAGATCAGGTCAGACGCTCCCGCCCGCAGAAGATCCGTAGCGAGATCGCCCGGGGTCACGCAGACGATGATGAACATGCCGGGCGCTGAGTCTTTCAGTTTTGCGATGGCTTCGCTTGAGATCTGTTCGCAGTCTTCGTCGGAGCCGCAGATAACCACCGCGAGCGGATTCTCGGCAATCGCCGCCGCGGCTCCCTCTTCTGCTCCCGGGTTCTTTGCTCCGTCAGCTACCGCGAAACCTCCGCATCTTAAAAGGTTCTTCGAGAGTGTCGATCTTGCGGCTGCCTGCGGGGAACTGCTCAGGTGAAGCAGAAAGACTTTCGGAGCTTCCCCCGTTTTTTCGGCGTATTTTTCGTTAAAAAGCCTTGTTCTCTCAAATTCCATGGCGGCCCTTGACGGCGCAAGGGGCGCAGCGTTCACAGGCAGTCTGCGCGTCTCTTCGGTGAGTGCTTTCTCTATCTCTCCAGCCATACGTTCATCCAGGTTGGGAAACTCGTTTGTTCCGACTAGCGTTCTTTCTCCTCGGGATATTTCCCGCAGTGCTTTCTTTCCGCTGTTCTCTACCGAGTCCTGTATGAACCCGTTTCTGACGCATTCAAGGTAGCCGCCTTTTTTCTCCACTTGCTGGAACAGTTCAAGGGATTTTTCGCAAATGGACCACGTCAGTTTCTCTAGGTGATGGGAGCCGCCCCCTGGATCAGCGACATCGCCCAGATGGGATTCGTTCCTAAGGAGGAGCTGGATGTTTCTCGCCACTCTCCTTGAGAACCTGCCGGGTTTCCTGTAGTGAGCGTCAAAGGGGGCCACGGCAAGAGAGTCTGTTCCTCCGATTACCGAAGCCATGGCCTCAAGCGTAGCGCGCGCTATGTTTACGTGAGAATCGTAAATGGTTTTGTTAAAAGTTGCGGTGTGGCAGTGAATCCTCATTTTCGCGGTTTCGGAGCGGACGGAGGAGAACTGTTCCGCAACCCTGGCCCAGATAATCCTTGCCGCCCGAAGCTTGGCGATTTCTGCGAAATAACTTGATCCTGTCGAAAAGGAGAAGACCAGGTGACGGCAGGCGTCCTCTGCGCTGACACCCTCTTGGCCGAGCATGACCAGATATTCTGCCGCCGCGGCGATTGTGAAGGCGAGTTCCTGGGTTATGGTTGCGCCTGAATTTCTGAATGTCGCGCCTTTTGCGGAAAACGCTCCGTAACCGGGCGCCGTGTCCGAGAGATACCCGATGGATTCGGCGATTTTTTCAATGTTCTCATCAATCGGCGTCGCAATAGACCCGCGCGCGAGCATATCCGAGAGAGGATCAAAGAACAGGGCGCCGCCGAGTTTCTGCGTGTCTATCCCCTCTTCCGCGCAGGAAGAGATAAAAAGCCTGCAGACCCGCTCCGGGTTCCCTCTCAGGGCGAAGTTCACGGAAAAGCGCAGGGGGTCTATATCCTTTATCAGGGTTTTGATGGTCCCCGATTTTATTTCCGTCTGCGCGATGAAGATAAGCGAATCCGCTCCGCTCTCCACTGCCCCAAGAGCTCCGCGCGCCGCCTCCTGCGGGTCGCCCAGCCTTATCTGCTCTGCAAGGAGCCAGCTGTTGTCTTTTTTCCCGGTTCCTCTTGCGAACGGAAATTCCCCGGGAAGCGTATCTTTTCCCGGGAGAAACTGCCGGACCTCCTCTTCTGTGTAGAGGGGCTCAACTCCTATGCCGTCTTCGGTGCGCCATATGAGGTCCTCGTAGGAACTTCTCTTTTCGACCTCTTTTTTCCAGTCTTCCTTGGAGACCCTTGGAAAATCACCGAAAAGAATCGCCGGTTCATGTTCTTTTGCTGTTTTACTCATGGGAGTGCCCTTGTTCGTCTGACTCTCGGGTGAATAAGTATATAATTCCCATTCGCTTCTGCCAACATGCTGGGACCGTCTGGGATTCGGTTTTCCTTGCCTGCGCCCGGCCCGGAGGAATTGTTATTTGTTTTTTCCGACTTTATATTAAGGGAGTGTCTCGTAAAGCGGTTGTCATGGTCTCGGGAGGCGTGGACAGTTCCACTCTCTGCTACAAGGCGGTGCGGGAAGGCTGCGAAGTCTTTCCCCTTACCTTCATCTACGGACAGAAACACGAAAAGGAGGTCTGCTCTTCAGAGCGTATATGCCGCCGCCTGGGACTTGTTCCGAACATAGTCGATCTTTCTGCGGCGAGAGATCTTTTCGGCGCCTGTGCGCTCACCGACCGCAGTGTTGAGATCCCGAGGGTTCCGGCGGAAGCCTCTAACTACGAAACCCTCTCCGACACTGTCGTCCCGAACCGAAACGCCGTTTTTCTTTCCCTGGCGGTCGCCTATTCGCAGAGCATCGGCTGCGACACTGTGTTCTACGGCGCGCATCATTCAGACAGGGGCGTGTATCCAGACTGCCGCGCGGAGTTCGTATCGGCTTTTGAGGAAGCCGAAAGACTCGCGACGGGCAATGAAAGACTCGCGATAGTGGCCCCGTTTGTGGACATGGACAAGTCGGAAATAGTAAAGATGGGCGCTCGCCTCGGGGTTCCTTTCAAAGACACGTGGTCATGCTACGTGGGTTCCCGCATGCACTGCGGCACCTGCAGTTCATGCAGGGAGAGAAGAAGGGCTTTTCGGGAAGCGGGGGTGGATGATCCGACAGAGTATGAGGTATGGGCGTAATGAAGGTAAATGAGATTTTCTTTTCAATACAGGGCGAGGGAATCCATATCGGGCTGCCGACCGTTTTTCTCAGGCTTTTCGCGTGTGATCTCAGGTGTGTCTGGTGCGATACCATGTATGCGGTGGAGGGAACGGATTTCAGAGAGATGGAAACCGCGGAGGTGATCGGCGGTATTCTTGAGTACGGCTGTTCACGCGTCTGCATAACCGGAGGGGAGCCTCTTATACAGCGGGAGGCGGTGGAAGAGGTGGCGGAATCCCTGATTGAGAGGGATTTTGTGGTGGTGCTTGAAACGAGCGGGAACAAGAAGCCTCCCGGAATCTTCTCCCACCCCAGCTCGGTTGTTAGCATGGACTGCAAGTGCCCGGGTTCAGGCATGGAGTCCAGGATGAATTTTTCGCTCTACGATTCCCTTGAGGAAAAGGATCAGCTCAAGTTCGTGATAGCGGATGATGCCGACTACGAATACGCAAGAAACGTTCTCGTGGAGCGCCGAATCAGGGCTTCAGTAATATTCCAGCCCGTCTACGGCACGAAGGCCGACTGGATAGCCGAGAGAATTCTTCGCGACGGCATGGAAAACGTAAGAGTGCTTCCGCAGCTTCACAAGATATTCTGGGGAGAGAGAAGGGGAGTTTGACAAGAGAATTGAAACTTTATGGGTTTTTTGTGAATGCCCTATATGTCAGGGGAGTTGTCGCGATTTTTGAGTTTTCAAGTTTCAAAAAATTAATTTTTTGAAACTTGAAAAAAGGAGGACAACTTCTATGCAGTACAGTTACGAATTCAAGGCACAGGCAGTGGAGAAAGTTCTGAGCCGAGGACCTGATGTTTCTTTCAATTCCGTTGCGCAAAGCTTCGGCATTGATCATTCTACTCTGAGAAGGTGGGTGGCTAAGTCTCAAATCCATCATCTCGCGGAGGAGAATATGACC